>CALZKX010000334.1 GCA_945788155.1 uncultured Flavobacteriaceae bacterium | reverse complement strand
TCGTTAAATAAATCGTCTTTGTTCATAATGTGTAAATATTTAAAATTAAAAAAAAATAGCTTGGGTCATCACCCAAGCTATTTTTTAACTTACACACTTTATGAGATAGTGCTTTATTTTTTATAGAATTTTAAAAAACCATGTTAGAATTGTAAGAGTACTACATGGCAGTAAAGATATTCCAAAACAATTCTAACAAACTTTATCTAAAAATACTTTTATACTTTCTTGATTTGCTATAGTTAATTCAGCATTAGCAATATCTTTTGGGTTTTTGTGGTTTAGATTTTGAGGAGATAAATGAATTCACTTATCCACTTTTTAGGATAGTATCACAATAAGCATCTTTAAAAGAATTAAATACAATTTGTTTTTTCATTATTTTTAATAATTTAATGATCAACTATTGCGTTTTTACCTTCACCTCGTCTATCAATACCTACATCATACAAGATAATGTTTCCTTCACTATCGTATTTAATTTTAATCCCAGTAGCATTGCCAATACTTCCTCTATTTATATTATGGCCTCTATCTAATAGAGGAAGTCACACTTGAACAAATCGCTAATGCCTTTCAGCGAGACGACTTGATTATTTACACCAATCCAGACAAGTTTAAAAATTTCTTATTCTCCCAAAATTTTGATAACAAAGTATTGTTGCTCATGAGTTCCGGTAATTATGGAGGATTGGATTTTGAGGAGGTGAAAGCATTCCTACAAAAGCAGGAATCTTATTGATTTATGCAACTACTATTACATTGTTATACTTTCGCTATTAACTATATTATCAATAGATTTAGTTAGTTTTAGAGCATCTTTCCTGTATTCTTTTATATGCTCTAAATAAATATTATAATGTAGTATATAGAAAGAACCTACTCTATTCCTATAATCTGATGTAAGCATATAATTAATTATGTCGTCTTTGTAAGTAGGGTTGCTATCTAATCCGTAGAAAGTATTAAACCAAGGCATATTGTTTTTCCAATACACATAATTATTATTAAAGTCCTTTGACATCTCATTTAGTGCAACATCAATTTCAGCATTATAGTAAGAATAAAAACTGTTAATACTAATATTAAAGCTATCTTTTTGAATGTCAAATAAAGAACTATTTTCTTGCAGTAGCTTTAAACCACGTTTTTTTAATACAATATCTGGATAACCTCTAATAATACGAGAGCAATTTTCACAATTTTTATAGTTTTCAAAGGTCATTGTTTTATTAATAACGTTTTCAAAAATGGTATCTACAGTTTCCATATAGTTAACAATTTCGTCAATAACGATAATATCCGATTGTAAATCGTTTTTAATAACCGAATATATATTGTTAATAGTGTTTTGAAGTTTACGATTCTCATTCCAATTATTAACCTTTAATGCTAATAATATCCCTACCATAACTAAAACAATCTCTCCAATGGCGTATTTTAAATACTTACCTGTGTTGCCTTCTGATAGTAATTTTTGTCTAATTTTTCTAAAGAATTTTATCATATCTATTTCATGAAACCTCATTCATTCATAGGTGTTGTTACCCAATGTTATTTTAGGATGTATTTAATTCCTATTGTCAAGCTGTTAGTAGCGAGCTTGTTACGAGTGTAGTCACCAACCGAAGTTTCCTTATACACGCTCGTTATTGCCGTTCGGTAATTGTACCCTATTTCAGCGTCCCAATTTTTACCCAATTTATAGGAGAGCGACACTCCAGCGAACCCTTCTATAAAGTATCCATTGCTACTAAAGTATTCATTGCTATTTTCTAATTCATTTATCAAGCTAATATTATTTATAAATCCAAGTTTCAAATGTGGTCTCAATCTTGATTTAAGAATTCCGTAACTAACTGAAACTGGGACACTCAAATACTGTTGCTTAATCAATACAGGGATTACATCACAAGTATTACAGATTATTGCTCCACTAGCGTTTTTGTTTGAGAAAAATAGACCTGAACTTATAGTTACCCTTTCATTTAGATTGAATCCAGACAATATTCCAATACTATAATTGCGTTCAGTATATCCTATCGTATATCCACTGATGAATCCACTGGTAACAACATAATTTTCGCCGGATAGATTATCCTCAGAAACTTCTATACCTAACTTCCAGTTGGGCTCTTGTTGAGCATATAAGTTAGTCGCTATTAAAATAAATAGAATTGCCGTTACTTTTTTCATGGTTTCTAATATTGGTTTCAATACGAATATGGTTTATTTTAATGAACTATATTCAGAGTTAAACAAACTTAGCCATTTTTTCTTTCTATGTCAAACAAATACTTTATCCAAAAACGCTTCAATGCTTTTTTGATTGGCTCTAATTAATTCTTGTTTCGCATTATCAATATCACTTTTCTTTTTGTCTTGCGAGAGTTTAAATTTCCCTTCCCAATGGGTAATGGTAATTTCAAACATTTTAATATAATCCAAAGCAGCTTCCATTCTTGGGCTATCAGGCTTTAAAACATATTTATGGTCTGGTTGTTCTAAAAACTCCGTCATAATTATAAGCGATTCTTTTAAAGCATCTTTGCTTTCAATGGCTTTAACTGTTCCGTTTAAATGTACTTTTATGTAGTTCCAAGTTGGTAATTGTTTTTTTGTATAAACACTTGGCGAAATATAGCATTGAGGCCCTGAGAAAATAATGGTAACATTGTTGTTATCTTTCATCAATTCTGTTTGCGGATTGTAAATATCAATATGCCCAATAAGTTTCCCATCTGTTTCCCTATAAATTAAAGGCAAGTGAGTAACCAAAGGCAAATTGTTTTTCACTGAAACAACTGTTGCTAAAGGATACGCTTTAATCACTTCAATCATGTGATTGATATCGTGATCTTGATGATGAGGTGGTGGATAGTTGCCCATTGTTTAAACGCCAAATTGTTTTAAATGATGGTCTAAATGTTTGTACTGCATTTGTCCCCATTGGTCATGAGTAAAATTCCCAAAAGCTGGATGAGGATTCCATTCTTTACGCTCTCGATGAGAATAAGCTTCATTGACAAGCTCAACAAGTTTTGGTTTTTCCATAATAAAATTTTTGTCATCTTTTGTCTTTAAAAACTTTGCAGTAGGCAAGTTTTTACGCCAAGATTTATCATTATACAATGACTTTTTAAAGAATACTTTTGCCAACCAACTTGGTTTCATGCCATAATCGTTCTTTTCAAGCATGATGTTAAAAGGTCCTTGACAATGCCAAACCATTTGAGAAACATTCATTTTTCCCCAATGAGCCAAAGTGTTTTCATTTAATTTTTCAATTCTATCAATAATTTCTTTATGAGCATCAGCGTTAAATATAGATTTCATGTTCAAAGTTTTTATTGCTTCTGAAATTTACAATATTTATATTTACTGAATGCCAGAAAAACCATCTTCTTTTTCTATAAAAAACTGG
>CALZKX010000333.1 GCA_945788155.1 uncultured Flavobacteriaceae bacterium | reverse complement strand
ATTCTCCTTCTTCATTTAGTTGTTTTATTGCTTGCATTGCAGCGCCACTTGTGTAGCCAACAAAAAGGCCTTCGGTTCTTGCAATTTCTCTTGCAGTATGTGCACTTTCTTCATCAGTAACTTTTATAAATTTATCTATGATTTCAAAATCTGTGGCTGAAGGGATTAAATTTTTACCCAAACCTTCGATTCTATAAGGATAAATTTCATCGGTATCTAACTCACGAGTTTCGTGATACTTTTTAAGTACTGAGCCATAAGCATCTACACCAATTACTTTTATATCAGGATTTTGTTCTTTTAAATACTTAGCTGTTCCAGAAATTGTTCCTCCTGTTCCGCTACAAGCTACCAAATGTGTTATTTTCCCTTCAGTTTGGTTCCAAATTTCAGGACCAGTAGTTTCGTAATGTGCTTGAAGGTTTAATTCGTTAAAATATTGGTTGATATAAACCGAACCTTTTGTTTCTTCGTGCAGTTGTTTTGCTACTTGGTAATAAGAGCGAGGGTCGTTAGCACTCACATGTGCTGGACAAACATACACTTTTGCTCCCATAGTGCGAAGCATATCTATTTTATCGGCTGATGACTTAGAACTTACTGCCAAAATACATTCGTATCCTTTAATAATACTCACCATAGCTATACTAAATCCTGTGTTTCCTGAAGTAGTCTCAATGATGGTATCTCCTGGTTTTAGAATACCTTTCTTTTCAGCTTGCTCTATAATGTAAAGTGCTATTCTGTCTTTGGAAGAATGACCTGGATTAAAAGCTTCAACTTTAGCTAAATATTCACCTTTAAAATTTGAGGTCAATTTATTCAGTTTGATAAGAGGTGTATTGCCTATAAGGTCTAACACATTATCAAATACATTTTTGCTGTGTTTCATAAATGTAATTTAAAGTTACATGTCGCAACTCTTCAACTTGGCAAAAGTACACGTTTTTTTTTAATTAGGCTTTAATTCCTTCTAAATCCAATAAAAATGCAAATTCTAATGCATCTTCATTTAGTGATTCAAATCTCCCTGAAGCACCACCATGTCCTGCATCCATATTGGTTTTTAATAATAGGAATGTATTATTTGTTTTGTGTGTACGCAATTTTGAAACCCATTTCGCTGGTTCCCAATATTGTACTTGACTATCATGCAATCCTGCAGTCACTAACACATTGGGATATTCTTGCTTTGCTACATTATCATAAGGGGAATACGACTTAATATAATTATAATAAGCTAAATCATTAGGATTTCCCCATTCGTCATACTCACCTGTTGTTAACGGAATAGAATTGTCGAGCATAGTGGTTATGACATCTACAAAAGGTACTTGAGCCACAACGCCATTATACAAATTAGGCTCCATGTTAATAATGCTTCCCATTAATAGACCTCCTGCACTTCCGCCCATTGCATACAAATGATTTGACGAGGTATAGTTAATATCTATTAAATGCCGTGAACATGCAATAAAATCGGTAAATGTGTTCTTCTTCAACAGTAATTTTCCATTTTCGTACCAAGGTCTGCCCAAATATTCTCCACCTCTTACGTGTGCAATTACATACATAAAACCTCTGTCTAACAAGCTTAACCTAATAGTTGAAAAGTAAGGGTCAATGGTATGACCATACGAGCCATACGCGTAAATTAATAAAGGTGTGTCTTTACTTTTTTTAGTATTCTTATGATGCACAACAGACATTGGAATTTTTGTTCCGTCACTTGCAGTTGCCCAAATACGTTCAGATACGTAGTTGTTCTTATTAAATTTTCCACCTAAAACTTCCTGTTCCTTTTTAATGTCTTTTGTTTTACTAACCATATCAAAATCAATAATAGATGCTGGAGTTGTAAGCGAATTATAACCATATCGTAAAATAGTGGTATCAAAATCTACATTGGTGCTTGTATAAGCTGTATAAGTTTCATTATCGAAAGGTAAATAATAGTCGTCTGTATTGTCCCAACGTTTAATTCTAATGTTGTTTAAACCGTTCTCACGTTCGCTTATTACTAGAAATTCTTTAAAAATATCAATCCCTTCGAGCATTACATTTATGCGATGTGGAATCACTTCTTTCCAATTTTTAATAGCTGTATTAGCAATATTGGTTTTCATGAGTTTAAAATTAGTGGCGTTATCCAAATTTGTAAGGATATAAAAGTGGTTTTCAAAATGTGAAATACTATACTCTAAACCTCTAATTCGTGGTTGAAATAGTTTAAAATCGTTATTTGGCTTATTAGCATCTAAAATTTGATATTCGTTGGTTAGCGTACTGTGACTTGAAATAATAATATATTCTCGTGATTTTGACTTGTGAACTGATACATTAAAAGTATCGTCCTCTTCATGATAAACCAGCTCATCATTTTTAGGTTCAGTTCCTAAAATATGCTTAAGTATTTTTTCTGAACGAAGGGTTTGCTCGTTCTTAGAAGTATAAAACAACGTGTTATTATCATTAGCCCAAGTGGACGAGCCAGTTGCGTTAGTAATGCGTTCTGGGGATAATTCGTTAGTCTTTAAATCTTTTATATGAATGGTATATTGGCGTCTTCCAACAGTATCCAATCCAAAGGATACTTTTGAGTTATCTGGACTGATACTAATTCCAATAAGTTTAAAGTAGGATTGTCCTTCGGCCATTTTATTGCAATCAAATAATAACTCATCAGGAGCATCTATAACTTCTTTACGTCTAAAATAAATAGGATAGTCTTTTCCCGTTTCAAATTTAACGATATACCAATAACCATTGTATTTGTATGGCACAGATGCATCGTCCTCCTTAATGCGTGATTTCATTTCTTCAAACAAGTCTTTTTGAAATTGTTCAGTATGCTTCATTTTACTTTCACAATAGGCATTCTCCTGTTCTAGATAGTCTATTACTTCAGGGTGTTCTCTGTTATTTAACCAGAAGTAATTATCTACTCTAATATCGTTATGTGCTACTAATTCTTTAGGAATTTGTTTTGCAACTGGAGGGAAATTATTTTTTTTCAAGAGGGTGAATTTTAAGCTTTATTTAGCACTCAAAAATATAAAAATTAAATAGCTTTGCATCAATAACCAAAAACTAAAAATTATGTTTGGAGATATGATGGGAATGATGGGAAAACTAAAAGAGACTCAAGCAAAAGTTGAGGCAACAAAAGAGCGGTTAAACTCGATATATATTGACGAATCAAGTTCTGATGGCTTGCTAAAAATTACCATAACTGGAAATAGAACTATAAAAACGGTTGAGATTAGCGAAGAATTACTACAAGACAAAGAACAACTGGAAGACTACTTAATTTTAACACTTAATAAAGCCATTGAAAAAGCTGGTAATGTTCACGAAACTGAAGTGGCTGCTGTAGCAAAAGAAGGTATGCCGAATATTCCTGGAATGGATATGTTTAAGTAAGAATCGCTTCGCTTTTTGAAGTTAGATTTTAGACCGCTTCGTTTTTAGAACAAAGACTTGATTGTAACTAATTGACAGGTAATAGCTTTTAAATTTATGTGATTCTAAAAAAACCTGTACTCACAAAGGTTTTCTTTAAATGAATTTTATCGAACAACATTAAAAAACTATGCAAACACCCTCCTTGACCCTCCCTCGAGGGAGGAATTGGATGAAATTGTCATTTTGAGAAGACTTTTACGAGGTATGCTACTTCAAAACTAAAATGTGAAATCAACGTTATATAGAGTCCTTTACTTCGAGGCGATACTGGATGATTAAATTTTTTCGTCCCCATTTTTTTGCCGCTTTAACATCGTTATCCATATAAATATCGATGCGGTTTTTCCAGCGTTTGTTCATTTTGTCTTTAACGAGATAAATACCATCAAGACTTTCAATAATTATTAATGTATTGTGCTTTAAGCCTAAAGCCAGTAAATCTCTAGACACTGCAATGTATTTCATTCCTGGCTTTAAAGAGTCTCCAAAAGCAGTAATATTTGGTTGCGCGCTTGTTTGATAGGCTAAGGAATTATAAGCCGTAGCAGTCACTTCTCTTGTGTACCAAACGTATTTGTTGGAGTCTTTAGGATTACAACCTAAAAAGAGTAATAAACCAAAAAATATGAAAACGCATTTTCGCATAAACTATGGTGATCGTTTATGTTAAGGTACGAAATAAATGAAAAGTACTTAAGAAACTAAAAATCACTTAGAATCGAAAGCAACTTCTCATGCATCACATCAGTATAATCCAAATGGGTTACCATTCGTAATTTGCCGCCTCCCATTCCTATAATTTGAATATTGTTATCAGCCAATTGTTGAATAAATTCACTTTCATCAACATGAGATTCTAACTCAAAAATCACAATATTAGTTTCAATAGGCTCTACAGCTTTAATTATAGATAATTCATGCAAAACCACTCCAATATCTTTAGCTTTTTTATGGTCCTCTTTAAGTCTGTCTATATTATTATCTAAGGCATACAATCCTGCAGCAGCCAAATAGCCTACTTGACGCATACCACCACCAAAAATCTTTCTAATTCTAATAGCACCTTTCATCAAGGCGTCATCACCTACCAAAACGGAACCAATTGGACAGCCTAAACCTTTGCTTAAACACACCGAAATTGTATCGAATACCTCACCATATTGCTTTGCAGTTTCATCTTTAGCAACCAATGCATTCCATAAACGCGCGCCATCTAAATGATAGCCCAAGTTATGTGTATCGCAAACGGTTCTAATTTTTTTAATATCTTCAAAATCCCAACACGCTCCTCCTCCTTTGTTTGTGGTATTTTCGACTGCTACCAAACTTGTTAGAGGACTGTGATAAAAATCTGGCGGATTTATAGATTCCACAACTTGATTTGCAGTAAACATACCTCTGTGACCATCAATAAGTTTACAAGACACACCGCTGTTAAACGATGCTCCTCCACCTTCATAGTTATACACATGTGCATATTTATCGCATATAACTTGTTCTCCTGGATTGGTGTGCAGTTTTATTGCAGCTTGATTAGCCATACTTCCAGTAGGGAAAAACAATGCTGATTTTTTCCCAAACATGTTTGCAATACGTTCTTCTAAAGCATTAACGGTTGGGTCTTCTTTATAAACGTCGTCTCCAACTTGAGCAGACATCATCGCATCTAACATGCCTTTTGCTGGCTTGGTAACTGTATCGCTTCTTAAATCTATAATCATATTTAATTTCCCATCTTTCGACTCCGCTCAAGATAAATTCCAGTGGGAATCTTTTTATTAAAACTAATTTTTGACGAGGTTTCGACTTACTAAGTAAGCTAACTTCGTTCAAAATACATTTTGACCTCGTTAATGCTCAACCAGACACTCTAATAATTAGGATTGTAATTACACATATCGCTTCCTATTGGCGAGCCATCAGGAATTT
>CALZKX010000332.1 GCA_945788155.1 uncultured Flavobacteriaceae bacterium | reverse complement strand
TTTCAGAAAAATTAGTGCTATATGAACCCACAGCATCCAATGTGTAAACAAAATCGTTAAACCTGTTTGAAAAACGAGCGCCTTCATCATAATTTAAAAATGCTGGAGCCTCTCCAGTAGGAAAAAATTGAGTATCCCATCGCGAAGTAAAATCTAGACCTCCAAAAACACGAACATTTATTTTTTCAGATGGTTTCCAAATGGTTTCTAAACCAGTTGTAAAACGATTTACTAATTGTCGAGTATCTATAGTGAAAAGCTCATCAGGTGTAAATTCACCCCAACCATCATTGACATCAATTGAAGAGGTACCGTTAAGACCCTGACCCATTAGACCCAAGGCAAAATTATCATTTAAAGGTAACTCTAAATCACTATTAGTATAACTTGTAGTTAAGCTCATTTTTAATTTATCTGTGACTTGAGCTCCAAAATTTCCTCTGAAATTTGTTTTCTTAATATTACTTACTGGCAATACCCCTTCAGTGTCGCTTATACTTCCAGAAAGAAAATATGTGAGTGCTTCTGTACCTCCAGATACGCTTATACCAGTTCCAACCGACTGTCCTGTACGGAAAGGCGATGTACGAGAATCGTTAAGTGGTTGAAAAGAGTTTACAACACTATGTACAAAAGTGCCATCGGCAGCTTCAAAATTAAAGCCTGGATTTCCAGAAGCATCAAGTGCCTGATAATTTTTAGGATAGGTAACTACATCTTCTACGAAGCCAGTTTCCATAAAAGCAGACCATCTTGGTTCACCAACACTACCTTTTTTGGTTGTAATTAAAATTACACCATTTGCAGCAATAGAACCGTAAAGTGTTGCTGCTGAAGGCCCTTTTACTACTTCAATAGATTCTATATCTTCTGGATTTATATCATCTAATCTTGAAGGAGATTGCCCTCCAGTTTCGAATGAGATCGAATTTGATTCGTTGTTAATTAAAACACCATCTACATAAATTACAGGTTCGTTAGATAATGAAGCACTATTAGAACCTCTAATTCTAATTCTTGATCCCATACCTACTGATCCTCCACTTGCGCCAATTGAGACACCAGCAGCTTGACCTTGAAGAATGTCGAAAACATTGTTGATTGGTCGTTCTTTAACATCGTCTGAAACCTTTAAGTTGGCTATTGAATTACCCATCTCTACTCTTTTACGAGCACCAGTTGCTGTAATAATAACTTCGTCTAAGGCTTGGTCGTCTTCTACCATTCTAACATTTACAGTAGTATTTGTTCCTACTACTTTACGAACAGTTTTCATACCTACATAGGTAAAAACCAATACCGCTTGGTCTGAGCTAACGTTGATGCTAAAATTACCATCAAAATCACTTACTGCTCCTGTTGTAGTACCTTCTACGGTAATATTTACACCTAATAATGGTTGGTTGTTAATGTCGGTTATATTTCCAGTAACTTCTTTTTGTTGAATCAGTATTGTTTCCTTTACAGGGGAAACTTTGTCTTGATTTTTTAACGGATCAACTTTTAAAATGATTTGTTTTTCAAAGACTTCAAAAGCTACGTTTGAATTTGAAAATATTTCTGATAAAATAGATGAGATACGTTCTCGATTGGCTATAATAGTAACTTTCTTTTTATAGTCAACTTCACTATCGTTGAACATGAATTTAAAATCACTTAATGATTCTATTTTATACAAAACGTTTTCAATAGTAGCATTCTCCATATGTAATGAAATCTTAGTTTTTTGTGCATAAGAATCATTTGCATAAAGATTGAGAAAAGAAACTATTAGAAATAATGTAGTAAGCTTCATTTTTAAATCGAATTTTATTTGAAAAGAGGGAATTCTCTTTTGCTTAAATAGATTTTTCATATTTTTGTAATGAATTAATTGGTTAATATTATTAATCATGTTTTAAATCGGGAAATGTTACAGCATTTTCCGGTTTTTTTATCCTTTTAATTGAATTTTAAACATAAGGATATAAGTCTTTTTTTTGATTTTGTTTTAGTTTTTTTATACCATATTTTTAAAAGTTTTTAGTTTATTATTATTTGATTGTTAATCATTGAGTAATCAATGTCATAATTTATATGAAACGTCTCTAGTACTTGTTCAATAGTTTCAATATCAAAACTAGCTGTAAAAAATTCGTCATCTAAGGTCTTATTATTATTCATAATTGTAACGTCGTAATGTCTTTCCAGCTTTTTAATAATATTTTTAAAAGGTAAATGTCTAAATAGAATTCTACCACTTATCCATGCGGTATGCATAGCCACATCTGCTTCAATTATTGAAATTTCTTCATTCTGTTTATCCCAAGAAGCAAGATATCCAGGTTTTAATAAAGATGCTGTTGTTTCATTGTAAGCTGTATTGTTATTATATACACTTACCGAGCCTTCTACCAATACCGTATTTATTATGTCGTTTTCAGGATAAGAAGATGCATTAAACTTTGTGCCAAACACCCTTACTCCTACATCGTTCATGTTAACGATAAATGGATGTTTGGAATCCTTGGTAACATCAAAAAAGGCTTCACCGTTTAAAAACACTTGCCTTGTTTCGCCTTTTATAAATTTAATTGGATATTTTAACGAAGTTCCTGCATTTAAATATACATGTGTGCCGTCTGATAGATTTAATTCAAATCTTTTTCCGTAGGGTACAGTTAGGGTGTTGTAAACCAGTTTTTCAATTCTGGCCTCTTTGTCATATATTAATTGGTTTCCTTTTTGTGAACCAACAACGGCTCCATCGTTAGTAACAACTTTTTCGGATCCGTCTTCCGAAAGTACTTTTATTTTACCATCTTCCATTTGCAGGATTATGGCATTTTTATCTATACTTGTTACTTTGTTTTCTTGGTGGTTAAAAAAATTATTCTGAAAGATATAACCAATACCTAAAAAGAAAATTGCCAAAGCAGCATACTTGAATATTTGATTAGACCGAAGTTTATATAAAACATTTTTATCTTTCCTTATTTTATCAAGCAAAAGTTTCTCTGACTTTTTAGTGTTATACTGCGTCATATTGTTACAAATGGCATAATTTATTTTTGCGCTCTGGCTAAATACTTGTTCATTATTACCATTTTTAAGTTTTTTGTCTAGGTCATCTAATTCGGAAGCAGATATTGAGTTTGTAAAATATTTTGTAATTAATTTTTTACTAAATTTTTCTTTCATACCTTGTTTATATTATAACGAAGCTTATTTACAAAACCCTAATCTTTTTGAGTTTTTTTTATTAATATTGTTGTAATTAATTCAAATAGTTAATTAATCCATAACTAATGAGGCATAACTTTGAAGATAATTCGAGTTTAATTAATGGCTTAAAAAAGGGTAACGTAAAAGCTTATTCCTTTTTAGTTAATTGTTATAACCATAAGTTATGTGTATATGCCAATAGTTTGATAAACGATAACGCTTTGGCAGAAGATATTGTACAAAATGTGTACATAAAAATTTGGAAGAAACGGCATTATCTAAAACCAGATTTTTCAATGAAAAGTTTTTTGTACAAATCTGTTTACAACGA
>CALZKX010000331.1 GCA_945788155.1 uncultured Flavobacteriaceae bacterium | reverse complement strand
TAAAATGGTATGAAGACATGCTGTTTTGGAGAAAGTTCGAAGATAAATTAGCTGCCGTATATATTCAACAAAAAGTTAGAGGATTCCTTCATTTATATAATGGTCAGGAAGCAGTATTAGCAGGTGCTCTACATGCTATGGATTTGTCTAAAGATAAAATGATAACAGCTTACCGAAATCACGTACAGCCTATTGGGATGGGAGTAGACCCAAAACGCGTTATGGCAGAGCTTTACGGTAAAGCAACAGGAACGTCTCAAGGACTAGGTGGTTCTATGCATATTTTTTCAAAAGAAAAAGGCTTTTATGGAGGCCATGGTATTGTTGGTGGGCAAATACCTTTAGGAGCTGGAATGGCTTTTGGAGATAAATATCATGAAACAGGAGCAGTTACCCTCTGTTATATGGGAGATGGTGCAGTACGTCAAGGGTCACTACATGAAACCTTTAATATGGCAATGCTTTGGAAATTACCAGTTGTTTTTATTTGCGAAAACAATGGGTATGCGATGGGAACATCGGTTGAACGTACAGCAAATCATACTGATATCTGGAAATTGGGATTGGGCTACGAAATGCCTTGTGGACCAGTTGATGGTATGAACCCAGTAAAGGTAGCCGAAGCAATGCATGAAGCCATAGAAAGAGCACGTCGAGGTAATGGGCCAACATTTTTAGAAATGAAAACCTACCGTTATCGTGGTCATTCTATGAGTGATGCTCAGCATTATAGAACAAAAGATGAAGTACAAGAGTACAAGAAAATAGACCCAATTACGCAAGTAAAAGATATTATTTTAGAAAAGAAATATGCAACTGAGGCTGACTTAAAAGCTATCGAGAAACGTGTTAAGGACTTGGTAAACGAATGTGAAAAATTTGCAAACGAATCACCTTACCCAGAAAAAAGCGTCATGTATGATGCTGTTTACGAACAAGAGGATTATCCATTTTTACAACATAAATTATAAGCTATGGCAGAAATTATAAATATGCCTCGATTGAGTGACACAATGGAAGAAGGAACAGTAGCTTCTTGGCTTAAAAAGGTTGGAGATAAAGTAGAAGAAGGAGATATTTTAGCTGAAATTGAAACTGATAAAGCAACCATGGAGTTTGAGTCGTTTTATGAAGGAACATTGTTGCATATTGGTGTTAAGGAAGGCGAAACAACAAAAGTGGATGAGTTACTTGCTATTATTGGTGAAAAAGGAGAAGATATATCCAGTATTCTAGAAAATTCCAATGGAGAAACTCAAAATTCCAAAGAGGGTAACGATGTCATTCCTACAGAGCAAAGCGATGAGGAATCTCATAACAATGATGAAACTTCAGCGAAAGAAGAGGAAGTAGAAATACCCGAAGGTGTTACTGTGGTCACCATGCCACGTTTAAGTGATACCATGGAAGAAGGAACTGTCGCAACTTGGTTAAAGAAAGTTGGAGACAACGTTGAAGAAGGTGATATCCTTGCCGAAATTGAAACAGACAAAGCTACTATGGAGTTTGAATCGTTTCAATCAGGAACCTTATTGCATGTTGGGTTGAACGAGGGAGAATCTGCAAAAGTGGATGCATTATTGGCTATTATTGGTCCAAAAGGGACTGATGTTTCAAATATTGCTAAAAACTTCAAAATGGATAGTGGTTCAGATAAAAAGGAAATTGCTGCAAAACCAATTGAAACACCAAAAGCAGAGCATAAAAAAGAAACACCAAAACAAGTAGCAACAACGTCATCTTCAAATTCAACTTCAGGACGAATATTTGTATCTCCTTTGGCTAAAAAATTAGCAGAAGAAAAGGGCATAAACTTATCAGAAGTACAAGGTTCTGGTGAAAACGGACGTATTATAAAGCGTGATATTGAAAACTATACACCTTCAACATCTACAGCATCAGTTGGTAAATTTGTGCCTTCTGGTCAAGAAGATTTTAATGAGGTTCCAAATTCAAACATGCGTAAGGCAATTGCTAAAAACCTAGCGAAGTCTAAGTTTACAGCACCACATTATTACTTAAATGTAGAGTTTGATATGGATAATGCCATTGCTTTCCGTGAGCAATATAACAGTTTGCCAGATACCAAAATATCGTTCAACGATATGGTAGTTAAAGCCTGTGCCTTGGCATTAAAACAACATCCTCAAGTTAATTCTCAATGGTTTGACGATAAAATGCGTATGAACAATCATGTGCATATTGGTGTCGCTGTGGCTGTTCCTGATGGTTTGGTTGTTCCTGTGGTACGTTTTGCCAATGAGCAATCCTTACCTCAAATTAATGCTGTAGTAAAAGATTTTGCTGGTAGAGCAAGAAATAAAAAACTGACGCTTGAAGAAATGGAAGGCAGTACCTTTACTATTTCTAACCTTGGAATGTTTGGCATTGAGAGTTTCACGTCAATTATCAATCAGCCAAATTCAGCCATATTATCTGTTGGTACCATTGTGCAAAAACCAGTGGTTAAAAATGGACAAATTGTGGTTGGCAATACCATGAAGTTATCTATGGCTTGCGATCATAGAACAGTAGATGGTGCTACTGGATCATTATTTTTGCAAACACTAAAAGGCTATATTGAAAATCCTGTAACGATGTTGGTTTAAAAATGTTTATGTCACCCTGAGCATTACCGAAAAACAAAATGTGTTTTGTTTTGAAGGTAGCGAGCGAAGCTTAACGAAGGGTCTTAATATAAAGTATAAACCTGTTTCATTTGATTGGAACAGGTTTTTTTATGAGTGTTGTTGCATATATTTTGATGGCAAAATGTTAAAAGCTTCCTTAAAGCATTTGGAGAAATACGCAGGACTATTAAATCCTGTTTTTTTAGCTATCTCTGTAATATTTCCTTTTCTGTGATGTAACATAATCATAGCTCGTTTAAGCCTAAAATCCCTTAAAAAAGTACTTGGGGATTTTCCGGTTAATTTTTTTAATTTTCTATAAAATTGAGAAGTGCTTAACCTTAATTCCTTACTGAAATCAGATACATTAAAAGAAGAGTCATTCCAAATGGTTTCAACATAATTCATTAACTGTGTTAGAAACTGCGCTTCGGTTTGTTTTAAAACTTTTATGTCACCTCTATTTATAAAACTATTTCTGTTTTCGTGCTCATAGTCTTTTTTTACGGTTTCGGAAATTACAAATTTGTCCTTAACTACAATCTCACACATTCTGGTTGCCAAAATTTTCGATTTACTTGATTTTCCGTCAGTAATACCTAGCTTTAAATCACGAATGGATTTATCAAACTTAGGCGTGATATATTTAAAATTGACTTTCAATTTCAATCCACATAAAACGGCGTTGGTAACAGAATTAAAAGCCACTTCGTAAGTATTGTCATTGTGTTTTAAGATAGCGCCTTTAAATTTTTCTAATAAGTTTGAAATACCATTATGAAGTTTTTGAGTAAATAAATTAAATTGATTGGCTTCAAGTCGATGCAAAAAATCACTGGTTTCAATAACCATGATATATGTTGAAGCTTTACCTGAAGACATGCGATTGAATTTATCTTCTACAATTTAATGATTTTAAGCGAATTATACTAAACCTAATAATT
Source organism: uncultured Flavobacteriaceae bacterium (assembly GCA_945788155.1). Classification (GTDB taxonomy): domain Bacteria; phylum Bacteroidota; class Bacteroidia; order Flavobacteriales; family Flavobacteriaceae; genus Pontimicrobium. Next base: position 1,327 of record CALZKX010000331.1, on the reverse strand, counting down.
ACTTCCAATTCTCATAAACTAAGGTTAAAAAAGCAAGGGCATACCTTACAATTTTTTTATCTTTAGCATCAAATAAAAAATTATAATGAAGAATATAGTATTTGTATTTGTTGCACTATTGATTTTTAGTTGCAATGCACAAGAAAAAGAAGTTGCTGAACCGATAAAAATTTCAGCTGATGAGGTAAAAGATGTGGTTACGTTTTTGGCTTCAGATGATATAGAAGGACGCGATACTGGAAGTGAAAGTATTGATAAAGCTGCAACTTATGTCGAGAAGCAACTTAAAGCATTTGGAGTAAAACCATTTTACGAAACATACAGAGATAATTTTAAAGCTAAAGAGCTAGATGCTTTTAACGTTGTTGGTTATTTAGAAGGTACAGATGCGAAACTAAAAGACGAAGTTGTAATTATTGGAGCGCATTACGATCATATTGGCTATCGTAGTAAACCAGTTGAAAACGATTCGATTGGAAATGGAGCCAATGATAATGCGACAGGTACTGCAACAGTTTTGGCAATGGCAAAATACTTTGGCGCAAGAAAAAATAACAAGCGCACAATAGTATTTGCATTGTTTTCAGCTGAGGAAATGGGATTATTAGGTTCTAAACATTTAGCTAAGAGAATGAAGAATGAAAATGTTAACCTATACACTATGATTAACTTTGAAATGATGGGAGTTCCTTTCACTGACAGAGACTATCAGGCTATGATTTCAGGTTACGACTTATCTAACATGGCAGAAGTGCTTAATAAACATGCTGGAAACAAGGTATTTGGAAGGTCTGAAGTTGCTGTAAAATACAATTTGTTTAAGCGTTCGGATAACTATCCATTTTATGAAGAATTTAAAGTGCCTGCACAAACACTTTCTTCATGTGATTTAACAAACTTCGACTTTTATCATCATGTAGATGATGAAGCCGATAAAATGGATTATAAGTTTATGGCTAGCATTATCAATGATATGATGCCAGCAGTTGAAGGCATGATTAATGCTGAAACACAAGAAATTAAAATGAATGAGTAAAAACATTATCATTACTGGAACAAGTCGAGGTATTGGTTTTGAGTTGGTTAAGCTTTTTGCTGCTCAAGGCCATAATGTATTGGCTTTGTCTAGAAATGATAAGCCAGTTAATGATTTAGGTTTAAAAAACGTAACCGCTTGGTCTTTCGACCTTGGTAATGCAGCATCGTACTCTAAAGTAAACAGTTTTATAAAGGACAATTGGCAACACGTCGATATTTTAATTAATAACGCTGGAGTCTTATTGAACAAGCCTTTTGCTGAAACCACAATGCAGGATTTTGAGTATAT
>CALZKX010000330.1 GCA_945788155.1 uncultured Flavobacteriaceae bacterium | reverse complement strand
CATTTTCTCAATTAGGGTTTTCCCATGAAATTGGGGTAATTGCAGGTCCTGTTCAGTTTAGATCAGATTTTGGGCAGCGATTAAATGAGAAAAATAACTTTAAGAATTCGGGATATGGCATTGGCTTAGTGCATTATTTAAACTTTGCATACAGCTCTGATTGTAATTGTTATACGACCTATACTTATTTTAACGATCATTTTAAGTTAAGAAATGAAATTTCCTATAATAAGACCCAATTAGAACATAATGGCGAATGGGTGGCTCCTTACCGAACAACTCCTGAAGCTGATCAATTAAGGGCACACACAGGAGTTGCTGAAAATTTTGATATTGGGACTCAAATAGAATTTTTTCCTAAAAGTATTAGGGATTTTCAAGGTTTTGCATATAAGTTTGCGCCTTTTGTTAGTCTTGGTGTTCATTATACCTACTCTACCCCTGAAGTCTCAACAACCTATGGTGACGGCGACATCACAAACCCTAATAACTTTTATTCATTTTGGGAACCAGGTTCCGTCAGTGATAAAGCAAGAGGTGGTTGGTCCATTGTTACTAGTGTAGGCACAAGATATAAGCTCAGTATCCTTTCAGATCTTATGATAGACCTTAGGTGGCAATACTATGGGCATGATTGGGTTGATGGTTTAAATCACCAACTTAATTCCAATAAATACAATGACTGGTTATTGTGGCTTAATGTAGGTTATATCTACTATTTAGATTAAACTTAGTGCTTGTTTTAAATCGTTTATTAAATCTTCTTGATCTTCAATTCCAACGCTTAATCTAATTAAAGAGTCTACAACGCCTGTTTTTTCTCGTTCTTCTTTAGGGATACTTGCATGTGTCATACTTGCTGGATGCCCAGAAAGTGATTCTACACCTCCTAAGGATTCTGCAAGTGTAAATATTTTTAGGTTTTCAACTATCTTAATTGACTTTTTGTAATCATTCCCTTTGGTGGTAAACGATAACATCCCTCCAAAACCTTCCATTTGCTCTTTGGCTACATCATGATTTGGGTGTATTTTAAACCCTGGCCAATACACTTTTTCAATTTTTGGATGAGACGCTAAAAATTCGGCAACAGCTTTTCCATTTTCACAATGTCTCTGCATTCTTATATGTAATGTTTTTATCCCTCTAAGCACTAAAAAACTATCTTGTGGCCCACAAACAGCACCACTCGCATTTTGAATAAAATACAGTTTTTCGGCTAGCTCCTTATCTCTTAGCATTAATGCTCCCATAACAACATCACTATGCCCTCCTAAATATTTTGTCGCGGAATGCATTACAATATCTGCTCCCAAATCCAACGGACGTTGCAAATAGGGCGTGGCAAAAGTATTATCGACAGCCAACAATACATTGTGTTTTTTTGCAACAGTCGCCAATGCTTTAATATCAATAATATTCAACATTGGGTTTGTAGGTGTTTCAGTCCAAATTAATTTTGTGTTTGCATTAATGTGTGTTTCAACATTAGCAACACTTTCCATACCTACAAAATGAAACTTAATACCAAATTTTTCAAAAACATGCTTAAAAAGTCTATATGTTCCACCGTATAAATCGTTGGTAGAGATCACCTCGTCTCCAGGTTCTAGAAGCTTGATTACTGCATCGATAGCAGCTAACCCAGATCCAAAAGCTAAACCGTAATTTCCATTTTCAATGCTTGCAAAAGCATTTTCCAAGGCTTTACGTGTTGGATTGTGGGTTCTTGAATATTCAAAGCCCTTGTGTCCTCCAGGAGTACTTTGGGCATAGGTAGATGTTTGATAAATTGGAGGCATTACAGCTCCATAAGCTGGGTCGTGCTCTTGTCCTCCGTGAATTGTTTTGGTGTTAAACTTCATCTTTTTAATTATTTGCAACAAATGTATATATAATTCGTTGTAATCAAAAAGTAAACAATATCTTTAAACTATTAATTCAAAATAATTGTATTGAAAACAAAATTTGTCCCTTACCTTTTTTTAATAGTTCTTTTTTCTTGTGAAGAAATGACTTTAGTAAGTTTTACTGAAACCAATGCACTTTATGAAGATAATGCCATTATAGAGCTAAATATTCCTAAGGCTGAAGGATCGTCGGAGAAATCTCAATTAATTAATAACGTAATCGAAAATCATATAGCCAATATGCTTGTGTTTTTGGATGAGCCCTCTGACACACTTCAATTAAATTATGCCATTAAGTCCTTTGATTCTGAATACAAAGCTTTTAAAGATGGTTTTAGTGAAAATGCTTTGGTTTGGGATGCTAGTTTTGATGGAGAGGTTACTTACCAATCGTCTGAACTCATTTCCATTGCTATAAATAGTTATGTAAATTCTGGTGGTGCACATGGCAACTTAAATGTGACATTTTTTAATTTTGACGCTTCAGGAGCTCTTTTAAGTTTTGATGATTTGTTTACAGATAAAAAAGGTTTAACCAAGGTTGTTAAAACGTATTTTGATGAAGAAACTAAAGGTAATGAAGTTGGCTATTTTTTTGGAGATCCATTTCATCTACCTGCAAACATTGGGTTTAATGACGAAGGTATTATCTTTTTTTACAATGTTTACGAAATAGCCTCTTATGCCGACGGAATAACAGAGTTTACAGTTCCCTTTGAAGCCATTTATGGTTATTTAAATATTTATTAGTCTTTTGGTTTGGTTAGTTTTTTAATTATTGGCTCTACAGTTAACCCTTGTCCTATTATAGAAAATGCCACAATAATATAAGTTATCACCAAAAATAGTTCTTTGTGCATTTCTTGAGTTAAACTTAATGCCAAGGCAATAGAAATACCTCCCCTTAAGCCTCCCCAAGTCATTATTAAGTTTGTGTTTGGAACAAACTCCAATTTTTTATCAAAAAACTTAATGGGTCCCCAAAGTGACGCGAATCTTGCTAGAAGTACAATTGGAATTCCTAATAACCCAGCTATAATATAGCTGCCCTCAAGTGTTAATACCAACATTTCCATGCCAATCATTACAAATAAAATTGTATTCAATAATACATCTATTAGTTCCCAAAACTTGTCGACATAGGCTTCAGTTAACTCGGACATTGCTGTGTTTCTAACAGTATCATTCCCAACTATTAATCCTGCCGTGACCATCGCCAAAGGAGCTGACAAGTGCAGGTTTTGAGCTACATGTGTGCCTCCCATAACAGCTGCAATGGTAATAATAACTTCTATTTCGTAATCATCTATAGAGCGCATCATTCTATAGGTAATCCATCCTAAAATGGCTCCAAGTAATATGCCTCCAATAACTTCAACACCAAACAATTTTACAATTTCCATCACCTCAACATTACCAGATGATGACGATGCAAAATTAAAAATGGTCAAAAATACCACTACTCCAACACCATCGTTAAATAGCGATTCACCAACTATTTTTGTTTCAAGCTTTTTAGGTGCTCCAGCTTTTTTTAGTATACCCAGAACAGCAATTGGGTCTGTTGGAGAAATTAATGCCCCAAATAACAAACAGTAAATAAAATCGACTTCTAAGCCAACTAATTGAAGCACATAAAACATACTGATACCAACTAAAAACGTTGACATTATCACACCTGCTGTAGCAAATACAAATACTGGCCATCGTTGTACTTTTAGCTGCGCAAAATTAGTGTGTAAAGCTCCCGCAAAAAGCAAGAAACTTAGCATGATATCAAGTAAGACGGTTTTAAAATCTATTTGGGATATTAGTTCTTTTTCCCTCAGTAATAAGGTGTCGTCAAATTGTCCAATCACTATTACTGCTAGCGTGAATACAATTGTTATAATCATTAACCCTATGGTTATTGGCAATTTTAAAAACCTTACGTTTATATACCCAAAAACGGCCGATAAAACCGTTAACATTGCTGCTATTGAAAAATAATCCATGTTGTTATAATAATCGTTTTAACGCTAAAATATATCCTAAATGAATACCTTCATGAAAATTGTTGAATGCGATGGCTTCATCAACGTTTTTCATTGTACTATTGGTGGAAGTGGTATACGCATTATACTCTTTAAACACTCCATTTTCATAATCGTGTTTGGTTTGTTCTATAGTTGAAAATATCAAACTCTTTATTTCATCTACATCATTTTGAGTGACATCTCTATTCGCTTTCGTCCCTTTTCTATATTTCTCTACCAACTCCTCTCTAACCAACATTGGTAATCCTGACATACCATACACTAAAAGCTGTTGGGTCACTACTACATGAGCTATATTCCAAATAACATTATTATTAAACCCTTCGGGGATTTTGTTCAACTCTTCCAATGAGCATTTCTCGAAAAAAGCATTTAAAATATTTCTGTTTTTTAGGCTAATATCAAATT
>CALZKX010000329.1 GCA_945788155.1 uncultured Flavobacteriaceae bacterium | reverse complement strand
TTTTTGAATTACCATTACGCTCTATATGGTAAATAGCGTCTTGCAGCTCATTATTTATATCCATAATGTTGTTTCCATGAACAAAAGGAGCAAAATTTTCAAGTTTAAAATTTTCAGAATTGGGCTCCATAAACACCAAGTCTTTTGCTTGATAATTATAGAGCAATGCTTGCCTAAAAAAGTCTAAGCAAAAATGCAAGAATTGTTTTTGGGTCTCTCTTCCAGTTTTGGCAATTTCCTCGCTCCAAGACATTAAATCGTGAATGGCAGTTTTATTGCCTTTTGCTTTAAAAGCACTACGAATCCATAAGATAAACCATTTTTCAAATTGAATATCTTCGCTATCATGATACATTAGGTCGCAAGCTTTATTAAAATTACCGTTGGCTTGATGTGCAATTTTATTGGCAACCGTTTCATCGATATTATATTTTTCAATAAGGGCGATTTTAATATCACTTTCAGCTAGAGGCGGAAAATGTAATATTTGGCAGCGAGATTTTATGGTAGAGATAATTTGTTCTTCATCTTCGGCAATTAAAATAAAAACGGTTTTACTCGGTGGCTCTTCAATTAGTTTTAGTAGCTTATTGGCACAAGCAATATTCATTTTTTCTGCCATCCAAATGAGCATTACTTTGTAGCCGCCCTCATAAGATTTTAAAGTAAGGGACTTTACAATATCATGAGCTTCATCCACACCAATTTGTCCTTGTTTATTATCTATACCCAATTGTTTGTACCAATCAAATAAATTACAATATGGCTGTTCGTTTATTAGTTTGCGCCAATCTTCCAAAAATAGTTTTGAAACAGGGTGTTTTTTTACAGTATCATTAGCTGCAACTGGAAAAGCAAAATGTAAATCGGGATGCGATAAGTTGTTAAACTTTAAATTACAAGCATCATTACCAGAAGTGTTTTCACCATCTGTATTGTGGCATAAAACATATTGAGCATAAGCTATTGCCATTGGTAAAGCACCAGTTCCTTCTCTTCCAACAAATAATTGCGCATGAGGAACCCTTCCATTATCTACACTATGTGTAAGGTGTTTTTTTAGGTGTTCTTGACCAATAATTTCACTAAAAAGCATAGCACAAATATAACTTATGTTTTTAATATTTTTAGACTAAAATAGAATGATAAAGAAGATATGTGTTATTGCATAGAACAATCCTAAACCATATAAAAATATATGATATAAACCTTTAAAGAATTAATATTACTAACTAAATTTGAAATCAGATTTAAAACACGGCCAGTTAACTATGAAAACGATTAATGATATTAACTTCAAAAATAAGAAAGCACTAATTCGAGTGGATTTTAATGTGCCATTAAATGACAATTTTGAAGTTACTGATGATACACGAATTATTTCGGCTAAACCAACCATAATAAAAATATTAGAAGATGGCGGAAGCTGTATATTAATGTCGCATTTAGGGCGACCAAAAGGCATCCAGCATAAGTTTTCATTGCAACATATAGTTAATAAAATTGAAGAGATTATAGGAGTTGAAGTGATATTTGTAAATAATTGTGTTGGCGAAGTAGCAGAATCTGCTGCTTCAAAACTTGAATCTGGTCAAATCTTGCTTTTAGAAAATTTACGTTTTCATGACGAAGAAAAACAAGGCGACGAAGCATTTGCAATACAACTAGCTAAATTAGGAGATGTATATGTAAATGATGCCTTTGGCACTGCACATAGAGCGCACGCTTCAACGACTGTTGTGGCTAAGTTTTTCCCAGAGAATAAATATTTTGGGAAATTATTGGCGAAAGAAATTGAGAGTATAGAAAAAGTAATGACATCTGGTGAAAAACCTGTTTTAGCAGTATTAGGAGGCGCCAAAGTATCTTCCAAAATCACAATTATCAAAAACATATTAAACAAGGTTGATCACTTAATTATAGGAGGAGGAATGACCTTTACATTTATAAAAGCCCAAGGCGGGAAAATAGGGAATTCTATTTGCGAAGATGATAAAATAGATTTAGCCTTAGATATTTTAAAACAAGCTAAAGAAAAAAATGTACAAATACACCTTCCTCTCGATGTTGTAGCAGCAGACGCTTTTAGTAATGACGCCAATACTCAAATAGTCGATGTAAACAACATTCCAAACGGATGGCAAGGGCTGGACTGCGGCCCTAAATCTATAGTACTATTTGATAATGTTGTTAACCAATGCAAAACTATTTTATGGAATGGACCATTAGGAGTTTTTGAAATGGAAAATTTTGCAAGCGGTACAATAGCTTTAGGAGATTCTATAGCCCAAGCAACCAAAAACGGAACATTTTCGTTAGTGGGAGGAGGAGACTCTGTGGCTGCGGTAAAACAATTTGGCTTTCAAGATAAAGTAAGTTACGTAAGTACAGGCGGAGGTGCCATGCTAGAAAGTCTTGAAGGAAAGACACTCCCTGGAATTGCAGCTATTATCAACTAAAGACATTTAAATTTTCAATTCTAATCAAAAAATACGATTTTAGCAATTCGAGCGTTTTGTTATATCACAACTCCTAGGCATGGTTTTTAGAGTATTAATAGCATTTTTATTCATTCAGTTTTCCTTCAGTCAATCCAAAGATAGTACTGTAGTAACATCGTCAACAAAGACAATTATATTAGACACTATTATTGATGGAAAATCTCAGGTTATAAAAGAAATAAAACCTGTTCACGACTCACTTATTAAAAAGGCATTTAAAGATCATGACATAGCAGCGGAGTTTGATAAAAAATGGATGGAAGAGCTATTTGGCTCCGGACTTTATGATACCATATACAAATCTGTTTCAGAATTAGAATATAACGAGGTGTATTATCCAGAACTCCCAACAGATACTTTAAAAAAACGACTCGCAATACTTGATGCAAAAACCCCATTTAATATTGAATACAACCCTTCTTTAGAAAGCGTTATTAAACGTTATTTAAAAAACAGGCGAAAACATTTAGAGCGTTTAATGGCGCTAAGTGAGTATTATTTCCCAATGTTTGAAAAAGAACTTGATAATTACGACATTCCGATAGAAGTGAAATATTTAGCCATTGTTGAATCTGCTTTAAAACCAAGAGCAAAATCAAGAGTAGGTGCTACAGGTTTATGGCAATTTATGTTTGCTACTGGAAAGCAATTTGGATTGGATGTAAGCAGCTATGTTGATGAACGAAGTGACCCAATTATGTCAACCGAAGCAGCGGCAAAATATCTAGCTAGCTTATATAGAATATTTGGCGACTGGGATTTGGCACTAGCCGCTTATAATTCTGGGCCAGGAAATGTTACAAAAGCCATAAGACGCTCTGGAGGATATCAAAACTATTGGAATATTAGACC
>CALZKX010000328.1 GCA_945788155.1 uncultured Flavobacteriaceae bacterium | reverse complement strand
GCACTCGATACCGAAAGCGAACGGTTGGTACAAATGGCTTTAGAAAACATGATGAAAAACAGAACCTCTATTGTAATTGCACATCGCTTATCTACCATTCAAAATGCCGATGAAATTATCGTGATGCAAAAAGGCGAAATCGTTGAGCAAGGAAAACATCAAGAACTACTCGATAAAAAAGGTGTTTATAGCAATTTAATTGCAATGCAATCCTTTCAATAACAAATAAATTAGGAAACATTATAAAATAAGAAAAGGATGTAATTTGGGTAACATCCTTTTCTCTTATATTACCAATCTTGGGGGAAATGGTAATACTTAGTAGGTTAAGACAATGTAAACATATAACATATTTTAATATCCTCCAAGAAAAAAATGCATTTTATCGATATAATTTACACTTTATCGATTTAATTTGTTATAATATATTGTTTTTTAGGGTGTTATACATTTTTAAAAAAATAAGATAAAAGTCATTAAACTTTTAATAAATTGATAAGTCTAAAAAGTAAACTGTTTTTTTTGGATAAAGAAGATCTTTTATTATCTCAGCTTAAATCACCATCAACAAGAGAGAAAGCTTTTAGAGAACTAATAACTCTCTATAAAGAGCGTTTGTATTGGCATATACGTAAAATAGTCATCTCACATGACGATACTGATGATGTTTTGCAAAATACTTTCATTAAAGTATTTAGAAGCATTGATAAATTTAAAGGCGATAGCAAATTATTCTCCTGGATGTATCGTATAGCAACCAACGAAGCGATAACACATATAAATAAAAACACCAAACGGTTACAGATAAATAACGAAGAAGTCCAAACGAAAGCAGTTAATAATTTAAAAGCTGATGTGTATTTTGATGGAAACGATATCCAACTAAAACTTCAAAAAGCAATTGCAACACTGCCGCAAAAACAACAAATAGTTTTTAATATGAAATACTTTGACGATTTGAAATATAAGGACATGTCCAATATTTTAGAAACCAGTGAAGGCGCTTTAAAAGCTTCATATCATATCGCTGTTAAAAAAATTGAAACGTATTTAACTAAAAATTAAACCTTTTAAATAAAATGGAGTCTAACTACTAAGCATGAAAAACAAATTAAATAACATAAAAAACACAGGTTTTAAAACTCCAAAAAATTACTTTCAAAATTTGGAAGACCAAATAATGGATACTATTAAACTAGATTATGCACTCAAAAGTATTGATAGTGCTGGTTTTAAAATGCCTCAAGGCTATCTAGATACATTGGAAGACGCTGTGCTAACTAAAGTCACAAAAACTAGTAATCCAAAAGTAATTTCTATTTTAAACAAACAAACGCTTATTTATATTTCTGGTGTGGCTGCAGCAGTACTAATCATGTTTAATATTTTTTGGAATAAAACCGAAACCACAATAGATACATTAGATGCTGAACTTGTAGAAAACTATTTTATTGACCAAGGAATAAACACTTTTGAAATAGCGGCTTTACTAACTAACGATGAAGAAATAAATATAGACATAGAAATTTTTGATGAAACTTTTAACGACGATTCCCTAGAAGATTATTTGCTGGAAAATATGGATTTAGAAGATTTCATTGACCAATAACAAAAAAATGAAAAGAATAATAACTCCCTTATTGCTATTTATTATTTGCTTCTCGAGTTTTGCACAATCGGGAAGTAAAGATTGGCGACAACAAATAAAAGCTCAAAAAGTAGCTTTTATTACCGAACAACTAAGCTTAACTCCTCAAGAGGCTCAAAAATTTTGGCCTATCTATAATGCGTTTGAAGATCAATTACACCAAATACGTCGTAACGATGAAAAAGCCATTAGAGATGCTATGAAAAAAGAGAAGCTTACTGAAAAAGAAGCTCAAGATGTAATAAATCAATTTATAGCTGTTGAAAATAAAAAGCATCTTGCCAAACAACAACTAATTAAAGATTTAGATGGCATTATTTCGCCTCAAAAAATAATCAAGTTAAAAATTGCTGAAGATGCCTTTAATAGAAAACTCATGGAATCTTACAGGAAAAGACGTGAACAACGTTTAAAAAACAAAAAACCTTAAAAAAAGGAGGCTGCTTAAAAAGTAATTTTTAGTGTCATATTGTGTGCTATCAAAATATAACATGCTAATCTTGAGGTTTTTATACTATATTTGGAAAGACAAATTATAGTTATTTATTTCTTTCCAGACTACCTCTTTTTTATTTCAATGTTAGTTTACTAATACGTCCACTTCCAGCAGCATAGGCTGTTGTTTCATCTATAAACCTAATAGTAAAAAACCCTTCGTCACTTATTGTTTTCCAGGTATTACCACCATCATTACTGTAATCTATTCCATTAAAACCCACAGCTACTAATTCCTGTCCATTTCTATTTGGTATATATTGCACACAACTTCGGTAATTTGGCGTTTTACCATCAGCAACCAATTGCCAAGTTTTTCCTCCATCTTCAGTTTTTATTTTATTAGCATCATTTTCATCAGGTTTTGTATAATCTCCTCCAATTGCAAATCCTTGTAATTCATCGTAAAAATCTATAGAGTAAATCCCTTGTGTATCCTTATCTTTAATTATTGGTGTATCTATAACTTCCCATGTTTTACCTTTATCTTCAGAGTAGTAGATTCTTCCTGCTGTTGTAGCAACCCAAGTTTTATTTTCAACAATAGCAATATTAGTGTTACTAGCAGCAAATGCACCTTCACCTTCCATAGCCTGAGGCAGTTGGTCGCAACTTAATTTAGCCCAAGTATTTCCTCCATCGCGTGTAATAATTATAGATAAACAGCCCTCTATGCTATCACCAATGGCAATACCTTCATTATCGTTCCAAAACTTCATAGCATCGTAAAACACATTTTCATGATCTTCTCTATACACTAGCTGCATGCCAGAATTGGTCGTTTTAAATAACAGTGCAGGGTTTTCAACGGTTAACATAAAAAAGTCTGTACTTGTATGTGCAACAGCTCGAAAATTAAAGCTTAGTATGTCTCTTTTTTGTTTTGAGATATTCCAAGTTTTTTTATTAGGACTGTACAAACCAAACGTGTTGTTATTGGCTGCAAATGCTAAACTTGAATCATTTAATATATCTATAGCACGAATGCTCAAAAGAGAATCCTCTAAAATTGTTTCAACTTCTACTGTATTAAAATCTCTGGGAGTAAACGCTTTTTCCTTCTTACAAGAAATTAATGAAGCTAGAAGAAATGCAAAAAGTAAGTATTTCATGATTTAAATTTTTATAAAAATAGAAAACTCATTGAATAAACATATAATCAATTTAACAAATAAACTTTTTAAACTACCTTTGCTTGCTTAAAATATTGAGATGCGTTTACACAGAAATTTATGTTTTGCAGTTATTGATGGTCTAATACAGATCTTCAATGAAGGCGAATATGCCGACAAAGTCGTACAGCAACTTCTAAAGCGTGATAAACGTTGGGGAAGTCGTGATCGTGCTTTTGTAGCCGAAACTACTTATGACATTGTTAGATGGAAGCGTTTGTATGCCGAAATTGCTAACGTAAAAGAACCTTTTAACCGTGATGATGCTTGGCGCTTGTTTGCCGTTTGGGCAACGCTTAAAGGGATTAAATTACCCGATTGGAAATACTTCGAGAACACACCAACACGCAAAATAAAAGGCAAGTTTGATGAGCTTTCTAAAATTAGAAAATTTAGAGAATCTATTCCAGATTGGATGGATGACCTTGGAGCAAAAGAACTTGGAGAGAGTAAATGGACCAAAGAGCTTGCTGCACAAAACCAGCAAGCCGAAGTTATTCTAAGAGTTAACACACTTAAAACCAATAAAGAAGATTTACAACTAAGACTACAATCGGAAGATATAGAAACCGAGTTTTTACCTAATCACCCCTCAGCATTAAAACTCGTTGAGCGTGCCAATGTATTTAAAACAGAGGCATTTAAAAATGGCTGGTTTGAAGTTCAAGATGCTTCTTCGCAACTAGTGGCAGACTTTCTTGACGTAAAACCAGGAATGAAAGTAATTGATACTTGTGCAGGAGCTGGTGGTAAAACATTGCATTTAGCTTCTCTTATGGAAAACAAAGGTCAGCTTATTGCCATGGATATTTATGAAAGCAAACTTAAGAAACTAAAAGTAAGAGCTAGAAGAAATGGTGTTCATAATGTAGATTTAAAAGTAATTAATTCTACAAAACCTATTAAAAAATTGTATGGTAAAGCCGATAGGGTTTTAATTGACGCTCCTTGCTCTGGTCTGGGTGTATTACGTAGAAATCCTGATGCAAAGTGGAAACTAGAACCTAAGTTTATAGATAACATTAAACAAACACAACAACAAGTGTTACAACAATACTCAAAAATGCTAAAGCCTGGTGGCAAAATGGTATATGCTACTTGCTCTGTTTTACCATCTGAAAATCAAAAACAGGTTGACGAATTTTTAGTGTCAGATTTAGGAAAAGATTTTACATTTGTAAAAGACAAAAAAATTTTAGCACATGAATCTGGATATGACGGATTTTACATGGCTCTCTTAGAAAGAAAAAAATAGCATTTATGAAGAAATTTTACTTTTTAGCCCTTATAGTTACTATAAACATCAGTGTCTATGCGCAACAATCGTACTACGACGATGTAAATTTAACGCTTACAGGTTTAGCATTAAAAAATGAGTTATCTGCCAAAGTAACAACTACGCATACCAATGTATTATCTTATGGATGGGATGCAACAAAAGCAACCGATTTAAACCCAAACAATTCTTCAAACGTATTATTAATTTATGGTTATGAAGACGGTACAGACGCCGATTGTACCAATGACCTTGAAAGAAGCGTAAACTCCAATGGAGGAAGCGTCTGCGATTTTAATAGAGAACATGTATATCCAAAATCTTTAGGAACTCCAAGCTTTACAAGTAATAGTACACCTGGAGCAGATGGACATCATATTAGAGCTTCAGATGTACAAAGAAATGGGGCTAGAGGTAATCAAAAATTTGCAGATGGATTAGGCAATTCAAAAAATGTAACTGGTGGATGGTATCCTGGAGATGAATGGAAAGGTGATGCAGCTCGAATTATTATGTATATGTATATTAGGTATGGTAACCAATGTTTACCAACCAATGTTGGTGTTGGAAACTCAGCAAGTACTCCAGATGATATGATTGAATTATTTTTAAAATGGAACTCTGAGGATCCTGTTTCTACATACGAAGATAATAGAAACACATACCATACAAGTGGTGCAACTTACTCACAAGGCAATAGAAATCCCTTTATAGACGAACCCTTTTTAGCAAATCTTATTTGGGGCACACCAGCTGGTCAAACTCCAGCAGAAGACAGATGGGGATTATACTTGAGTACTCAAGAGGAATTGATCTCGTCTGTAAAAATCTTTCCTAATCCTGTAAAAAACAATACAATTTATTTTAATAAAAATATAAACTTAGATATTAAAATTTACGACATACTTGGAAAACTAGTCATTTCAAAACCCATAACAAATAATAACAACTATGTCGATATCTCGAATATTAATAAAGGAATCTACTTAGTTAAAATTTCAAATAATAATCAAAGCATTACTAAAAAACTTATTAGACAATAACTAATAAATATTAAATCAAACCAGTTAGCTTAATTTTGTTAAAAACACCATAAACAACCATCAAAATAATTACGCATCACATCCAGTACTAAGTTAAAAGTATTGAGTTTAATAAACTTATATTTAGAAAAAAATAGATGAAAAAATACCTTCTTTTTTGCTTTTTATCCCTTTACTCATTCATTTTATTAGCTCAACAAAGCTACTATAATGATGTAGATCTTAATTTAACTGGTTTAACCCTAAGAAATAATTTAGCAGACAAAATAACCACAACCCATATCAACAACCTTTTATACACACCAGATATTTGGAACGCTAGTAAGATTACAGATGTGGACCCAAATAATGCAACCCAAGTATTATTAATGTACGGTTATGAAAGTGGTATAGATGGAGATATTACCAATGATAGGGAACGAGGAATAAATGACAACGGTGGAAATTCGGGCGAATGGAACAGAGAACATGTTTATGCAAACTCATTGGGAACTCCTAGTTTAGATCAAGGAGGAACCGATGGACCTCCTTATGCCGACGCACATAATTTAAGACCTTGTGATGCACAACGAAATTCATCTAGAGGAAATAAACTATTTATAACAGGAACAGGAAATTCAGGGTCTATAAGTTCAGGTTGGTATCCTGGAGACGAATGGAAAGGTGATGTTGCAAGAATTGTAATGTATATGTATTTACGATATGGCGATCGCTGTTTACCAACAAATGTTGGCATAGGAAATAATGCAGCCACTCCTGATGATATGATTGATTTATTTTTGCAATGGAACGCAGATGATCCCGTTTCTAATATCGAAGAACAGCGAAATACCTATCACGAAAATACCTCGAACACATACGCACAAGGAAACAGAAACCCTTTTATTGACAACCCTAGATTAGCAACAAGAATTTGGGGTGGTCCAGAAGCTGAAGATATTTGGGGAATTTATACAAGTTCAGATACCGAAGCTCCTAGTGTCCCTGTTAATTTGGTAGCATCAAATATAACCACCTACTCAATAGATTTAAGTTGGGATGCCTCAACAGATAATATTGCAGTAACCAGCTATAACGTTTATGTAAATGGAATCTTTGAAACCTCTACATCCAATACCAATCATACAATTACTGGATTAGCATCAAACACAACTTATAATTTAACAGTTTTAGCAAAAGATATTGCCGAAAATGCATCAGCTCAAAGTTCTACATTAATCAGCACTACATTAGAGGACACTCAGGCACCAACAGTTCCAATGAACATTGTTGTAAGTAACCAAACTGATACCTCTTTTAAAATCACTTGGGACCCATCAACCGATAATACAGCAGTAACAGCTTATGATGTATTCTTAGACGGAACTTTTAACGCATCAACAACAAATGTAACTTATACGGCAAATAATTTAACCGCATCAACAACGTATTCAGTAACAGTTTTGGCAAAAGATGTCGTAGGCAACATGTCGTCTCAAAGCACACCAGTAAATGCAATGACAACAGATGGAGGCACAGGCAATGCATACGAATTATTAATCTCAGAATATATAGAAGGAAGCTCAAACAATAAAGCCATAGAAATAGTAAACCTCACTCAAAACACTATTGACTTGTCTGTATATAACTTAAGGAGACAAGCAAATGGAGCTGGTTCGTGGACTACAAAATTTGACTTAACAGGAAATGTAAACTCTGGCGATGTTGTAGTAATTATAAATGGCAGTGCAACAAATGCAACTATTTTAGCACAAGCAGATATTACCATTCCAAATAATGTTGACACAAATTATGGTGAGCCACTAAACTTTAATGGTAATGATGCTGTAGGATTATTTAAAAATGACGATTTAATAGATATTGTTGGCGTATTTAATGGTGGAAGCGGAAATTTTGCAAAAGATGTTACACTACGCAGAAAACCTTCGGTAGTAGAACCAAATACAACGTACGATTTTATAAATGAATGGACATTATTAGCACAGGATACTGTTGACGATTTAGGAATACATACAACAACATTAAGTACATCAAATTTTAATTGGAGCAACCTTTCAATTTATCCAAACCCAACAAATTTCGATTACATTTTTGTTAGATTCGATGAGGATATTAAAGTTGAAGTGTTTAATATTTTAGGTAAAAAATTAATTCAATCCAATATAAAAACTTCAAACCCTAAATTAAATATAGCCACATTATCTGTTGGTGTTTATATAATGAAATTATATAATAATGGAAACGTAACTACAAAAAAGTTTATTCGACAATAAAAATCTCCACTTTTAAAGCGACCAAAATTGGTCGCTTTTGTTATGTTTAAAACCTAGTGAATAACTATCAAATTAAGATGTGTTTTTAGAGAACAATTACAACTAAAAAAATTAAATTTGTTCTTTATTTAAAAACAACAAACTAAGACAGAATGATTCATTTCTTCGGAAACCAAAACAGCAAAGTTTTTGCTGTTCAAGCAACAAAAGAATTATCTAAAGAAACCATTTCAAAATTAACATGGCTTTTTGGCAACCAACCAAAAATTAAGCAAGCATCACTCGATGCTTTTTTTGTTGGCCCTCGCGCAGCTATGATAACACCTTGGAGCACAAATGCGGTTGAAATTACCCAAAATATGGGGATTAACGGCATTATTAGAATTGAAGAATTTAAAGCTGTAACTGAAGATTTTATAGATTTCGATCCAATGCTTTCTCAAAAATTTAAAGGATTATATCAAGAATCATTTACTATTAATATAGAGCCTGAATCTATTTTAGAAATTAAAAATATTTCTGCGTACAACCAACAAGAAGGCTTATCATTAAGTGATGATGAGGTTGAGTACCTTGAAAATCTATCCAAAAAACTAAATAGAAAACTAACCGATTCTGAAGTTTTTGGGTTTTCACAAGTAAACAGCGAACACTGTCGCCATAAAATTTTTAATGGCACTTTTATTATTGATGGTAAAGAAAAACCAACATCGCTTTTTAAACTCATAAAAGAAACCTCAAAACAACATCCAAACGATATTGTTTCGGCATATAAAGATAATGTGGCTTTTGTAAAAGGCCCAAAAGTGGAACAGTTTGCACCAAAACGTGCAGATATTCCTGATTATTATACAACACAAGAATTTGATTCTGTAATCTCATTAAAAGCCGAAACACATAATTTCCCAACAACCGTTGAGCCTTTTAATGGTGCTGCAACAGGTTCTGGTGGCGAAATTCGTGATAGATTAGCAGGTGGAAAAGGCTCGCTTCCTTTAGCTGGAACCGCTGTTTACATGACTTCGTATTCAAGATTAGAGGAAAACAGTCCCGATAGCAATCGGGATTGGGAAAAAGCATTCCCAGAGCGTGATTGGCTGTATCAAACTCCAATAGATATTTTAATAAAAGCATCTAATGGAGCATCCGATTTTGGAAACAAATTCGGTCAACCGTTAATTTGTGGTTCGGTTCTAACTTTCGAACATGATGAAAGTAATAACCTCTCGACTGCGCTCGAGGTGACAGCAAGAAAACTTGGCTACGACAAAGTAATCATGCTTGCAGGAGGCATTGGTTATGCAAAAGCTGACCAAGCTATTAAAG
>CALZKX010000327.1 GCA_945788155.1 uncultured Flavobacteriaceae bacterium | reverse complement strand
TGTCCCCTTGAGGATTATCGAGATAAAAGCGACAGCTTTTGTTGAAGATACCGAGCGAAGCTCATTAGGGGTGTTTTTATTTCAATCAGCTTATAGTCAATGACTTTTATATCGAACTCACGTTAATGTAATTATTTTAGTTACTTAACGACTTAGTAAAAAAATAATTTCATGAAGTCGTATCTTTTAACACTCTCAATAGCGCTATTATTCAGCTGCCAAAATAGCGCACAACAAAAAACAGTAAAAATATCTAATAAAAGTAAGATAGAACAATGGTTAATGACAGTAGATCCTGTTAAAGTTCCTTTGGAAAATGGATTAGCCAGAGCATATTTTGCAAGTGGTTGTTTTTGGTGCGTTGAAGCTATTTATGAAAGTGTAATAGGTGTTGATGAAGTCATTAATGGCTACTCTGGAGGCTTTACACTCAATCCAACTTACGAGCTTAGTAATACAGGTAGAACTGGTCATGCTGAAGCCGTTGAGATCATATACAATCCTGAGGTAGTGAGTTTTGCAACCTTGGTCGATGTATATTTTGGCTCTCAAAACCCAGTTCAGGAAAATGGTCAAGGCCCTGATATTGGTTCGCAATATCGCTCGATACTGTTTTACCAAAATGAAGAGCAAAAACAAATTGTGACTAAAAAAAAAGAAGCATTAGCCAAAAAGCTGAATAAACGTATTGCTGCTGAAATTATGCCTTTTCAAAAATTTTGGAGAGGCGAAGACTACCATCAAGATTACGAACGCTTAAATCCAAATAGCTCTTACATTCAACGTATTTCCATACCAAGGTTAAATCGCTTTAAGCAGAAATTTCCTCACTTGTTAAAAGAGAACCATTAAATTCCTGTGAAAACAGGAATCTGTTTTAACAGCACTACTTTAGCTTATATGGTAGCTACTTTGTTTTTTAAATATTGATTTTCTCAAAAAAATAATCGACTTTCGTTTAACTCCCATTATAATTCATTAAAACAAACTATATTCGTATAAGTTGTGTTTCATTATGACAAACCAAAAACCAATGATTAAATTCTTTAGGAAAATTAGACAAAAATTACTCTCTGAAAATAAATTCAGTAAATATCTACTTTATGCCATTGGAGAAATCACACTTGTTATGGTTGGTATATTGCTTGCTCTTCAGGTTAATAATTGGAATGAATTAAGAATACAGAGGCAAAAAGAAATTGTAAACTTATTAGAGTTGAAAAAAGGTTTAGAGAGTGACCTTATTACTGAATTTATTCCTGGAATTGATTATTATAATAGAAAAGAAAATGCTGCAAATAAGATAAAAATAATTTATAATTACACCGAAACTATTCCAAATGATTCTCTATTAAAATACTTTCGCATTTCCTTCTCGGGTGAGTGGAATTTTATCTTTAATGTAGCTACTTTCGAAAACCTAAAATCGACAGGAATAGACATCATTTCTAATGACTCTCTTCGTACAAAAATTTCATCATTATTTAGCAATGAGTATCCTGAGCTTATAGCTAGAGGTGATAGAGTTATGAGGTACTATGAAAATCACGTACGTCCAGTTTTGCAAGATAATATTAACCTTTATAATTCTGAACTATCAAAAAATGATTTGGAAAATTTAAAAAATAATATCCAGATTACTAATCGGACTAAAAGTCTTTATAGACAAAGAAGTGGTCTTTTAAAAATTGCAAAGGGCATCAAACCTAAGGTCGAGTCACTTATAAACGACATTGAAGAAGAATTAGAAAGAATTGAGAAATAAACCTCTCAAATTTTTGTAGCCTTCAACTCAAATATCAAAGGATATAATTGGTTTTTCGTGGCGTGCATTCCAGATTCTGTTGTAATCAAATCTGGTAAAACATTGTAAGGACTTTCGTTATGCTCATTAAGGTATTCAATATGCATACCTGCTTGAGTAAGAGCATTAACTACCTCGCTTAATCCATGGTTCCAGCCATATTCCTTACTTATCATTTTTGAATCTTGATTGGCATAAGTGCCTTCGTATTCTTCATAAATAACGGCATCTTGCATATAGCCATATTTCATTTCTGGTTTGCCATTTACATAATCAAACATCCATACAATGGGGTGGAACTCCACCATATAAAATACGCCTCCTTTTTTAAGTCGTTCGGCAATCATTTGTCCCCAAGGTTTTAAATCTGGCAACCAACCAATCACACCATAGCTGGTAAACACAATATCAAAAGTAGTATTTACATGTTTTGATGTATCCAAAACATTGCAGCAAACAAATTCGGCATCCAAGTTTAATTCCTTATTTAGCCGTTTCGCCAACTTAATACCTTCATCACTCAAATCTACACCAACACATTGAGCTCCTAACCTACTCCAACTCAAGGTATCTTGCCCAAAATGGCATTGTAAATGCAACAACGACTTTCCTGTAACATCTCCTAAAGCCTTTAACTCATAAGGCATTAACGAAGTCTTACCATTTTTAAAAGCTTCTAAATCATACATAGCACTTTTAGCATGAACTTTTACTTTCTCGTTCCAAGTGCTTTTGTTGGTCTTAAAATATTCTTTATTAGTTGTCATTGCATGTAATTCGTCTTCTAAAATAAGGTTTCTATTTTAATTGTGTTTTGTTTCTTATTTTTGATGAAAATCCAATCACATGCAAAAGTTATTTTTCCTTTCGTTTTTAATTATTATTGCTTCTTGCAAGCAAGCTGAAGAAAAAAAAGAAGAACCTATAAAGCTACTAACCACTGCTGAAAAAATAGCCAATGCTCATGGTTTTGAAAACTGGCAAAAAGTAAAAACTTTTACTTTTACTTTTGGTGGAAAAATGGAAGACCCAAATAGCGGTCGTGCTTGGGTTTGGAATCCAAAGACTAACGATATTAAATTAACTCGAAATGGTGAAGCCACAGAATATAATAGAAACAACATGGATTCAACTGCATTAAAATCTGATAGAGGGTTTATAAATGACAAGTTTTGGGCATTAATACCGTTTCAATTGGTTTGGGATGAAGGCACGACTATTTCTGAGCCTACAAAAGCGGAGTCTCCAATAAAAAAACAAGAATTAAATAAAATCATTTTAACCTACTCAAACAAAGGCGGTTATACACCAGGTGATGCTTACGATATATATTTTGATAATAGTTTTATAATACGTGAATGGAGTTTTAGACGTGGCAACGCTCCAGAACCAACTTTGTCCAACACCTTTGAAGATTACCAAGATTTTAATGGAATAAAAATTGCATTAAGCCATAAAAGAGATGAAGGCGATTGGAACCTTCTTTTAAGAAATATAAAGGTAGAATTAGAAGAATAAATTATCTTTTCAATCACTTATAAATCTTTCAAATTTTCATATTTTTGAGAGAAACCAAAACAAAATAATTTGTCCGATTATAAATTAGGTCTTGAATACGCTAAACAACAAGACCAAAAAGACGATTTAAAACATTATCGCAACCAGTTCCATATTCCTAAAGACAATCAAGGAAATGATTGGCTATACTTTACAGGAAACTCTTTAGGACTACAGCCAAAATCCACAAAAGAGTACATTAATCAAGAACTAGAAGATTGGGCAAATTTAGGCGTAGAAGGACATTTTGATGCTAAAAACCCATGGATGCCTTACCATGAATTCCTAACCGATTCCATGGCGAAAATTGTTGGTGCAAAACCCATTGAAGTAGTTATCATGAATACCTTAACAACCAACTTGCATTTGTTAATGGTGTCGTTTTACCAACCAACAAAAACCAAATATAAAATTGTCATAGAGAGTGACGCATTCCCATCCGATAGATATGCCGTACAAACCCAATTGGAATTTCATGGTTTTGATGCAAACGAAGGCTTAATCGAATGGAAACCAAGACTAGGTGAAGAATTATTGAGAATTGAAGATTTAGAAGCTATTTTAGATGAACAAGGTGACGAAATCGCATTATTGCTAATTGGAGGTGTCAATTATTACACAGGACAATATTTAGACTTAAAACGTATTGCAGAACTTGGTCATTCTAAAAACTGCATGGTTGGTATAGATTTGGCACATGGTGCTGGAAACATAATACCAAAATTACATGATTCAGGTGTTGACTTTGCGGCTTGGTGTACTTATAAGTATTTAAACTCAGGCCCAGGAAGTTTAGGAGGTTTATTTGTACACGAAAAGCATGCGCATAATACCGATTTAAAACGTTTTGCTGGTTGGTGGAGTCATAACAAATCGACGCGATTTAATATGCGACAGTCTCTTGATGTTATTCCTGGTGCCGAAGGTTGGCAGTTAAGCAATCCACCCATCCTATCCATGGCTGCCATTAAAGCATCTCTTGATATGTTTAATGACGTTGGAATGGATGCTTTAAGGAAAAAATCCATCAAACTAACTGGCTATTTTGAATTTTTGATTAATGAAATTAAAAACGACAAAATAAAAATTATCACACCTTCAAATCCAGATGAACGTGGATGTCAGCTTTCCATACAAGTAAAAGATGCAGACAAAAGTTTACACCAAAAATTAACGGATGCACATATTATAACCGATTGGCGCGAACCAGATGTTATAAGGTGCGCTCCAGTACCTTTATATAACACGTTTCAAGATGTGTATAGAATGGTTGAAAAATTAAAGCCCATCCTAACCTTCCCAAAGGGAAGGAATCTAAACTCCAATGACTTATGAAAGATAACACAAAGAAAGTCCTCCCCTTTGAGGAAGATTTAGATGGGGCTCAAAACATACTAATCATTGGTGCAGGACTCTGCGGAAGTTTACTCGCTTTGCGTTTAGGCCAAAGAGGTTACAATGTAACCGTTTACGAAATGCGTCCAGATTTACGTAAAACAGATATTTCTGCTGGTCGCTCCATCAACTTAGCGTTTTCAGATCGTGGAAACAAAGCCATGAAACTCGTTGGTATTGAAGATAAAGTAAAGGCACTTTGTATTCCTATGAATGGTCGTATGCTCCATGATAAAGAAGGCAACACGTTTTTATCAAATTACAGCGGACGTGACCATGAATATATAAATTCTATTTCAAGAGGTGGACTCAATGCCTTACTGCTAGATGAAGCCGAAAAGCACAAAAACGTTAAAATTCATTTTAATAAAAAATGTAAATCGGTTGACTTCGAAAAAACCACTGCCTTATTTAAAGATTACAAAACAAAAAATGAATTTGTTGAAGATGCCGATGTCATTATAGCAACAGATGGAGCTGGTTCTGTTTTAAGACGAAGTTATTATCTGGAAAAAAAATTCTTATTCAGTTTTTCGCAAGACTATTTAACACATGGTTATAAAGAATTAAGCATTTTACCAACTAAAGAAGGCGGTTATAAAACCTACAAAAATGCTTTACATATTTGGCCACGTGGCGATTTTATGCTCATAGCATTACCCAATTTAGATGGCAGTTTTACAGTAACTCTATTTTTACATCACAGCGAAGGCAAATACAATTTCGGTAATTTAAACACACCCGAAATGGTCACTGAATTTTTCCAAAAAGAATTCCCAGACGCTTTAGAGCTCATGCCAAATCTAGTTGATGATTTCTTTGAAAACCCAACAGCTGCTTTAGGAACTGTTAAATGTTCACCTTGGCATTATAAAGGCAACACCATGCTAATGGGAGATGCCGCTCATGCTATTGTACCCTTTTATGGTCAAGGAATGAATGCATCGTTTGAAGATGTTGTAGAATTTGATAAAGTGCTTGACAAAGGTTTAGAAAATTGGGAAGCAATTTTTACGAGCTATGAGAAGTCACGCAAAAAGGACACAGATGCTATTGCAGATTTAGCGATTGACAATTTCCATGAAATGAAAGACCATGTTGCCAACCCAATGTTTCAAGAAAAAAGAAAGATTGAAATGGCATTAGAGCAAAATTTTCCAGAGGCATATTCTTCAAAATATTCACTAGTTACCTTTAATGAGAATATTGGTTATCGAGCAGCTATGCTAAGAGGTCGAGCGCAAGACAAAGCTATTTTAAATATGCTAGCAGATGGAGTTATCGACGTAAATAGCGATTTAAAAAGTATATTACAAAAAATAAAACAACAAACCGAAGCCATTCTAGAAGATGATAGAATTGCTGGACTATAGCCATCCTAACCTTCCCAAAGGGAAGGAATTAGTTTGGAAATCATACAATAACAATAACTCAAATTCCCGCTTTGAGTTTCTCCCCTTTGGGGAGATTAAGAGGGGCAAATTATGAATATAACACCAAGAGGCGCCTATCCACACACCAAACGTGCTGGCAATTTTATTTTTGTATCAGGAACCAGTTCCAGACGAGCAGACAATACCATTGCAGGTGTTGATATTATTGACGAAATGGGCACCAAACGCTTAAACATTGAAGTACAAACACGAGAGGTACTGCAAAACATTGAGAAAAATTTAATAAAAGCTGGTGCTTCAATGAGTGATGTAGTTGATGTAACATCCTTTCTAGTAAACATGAACGATTTTGCAGGCTATAATAAAGCCTATGCAGAATTCTTTAATGCTGAAACAGGTCCAGCAAGAACTACTGTGGCAGTACACCAATTACCACATCCAGATTTGGTGGTGGAAATTAAAGTAATGGCTTACAAACCAGAATAGAAAAAAAAGAATAAAGACTTCCTTACTTTTACAAAACAGCTTAGGAAAATAAATCCATGTAAAGAATAAAAAACATAATTAATTAAAAGAATTACTTAACTTTAAAAAGTCCAATTCCCTCCCTTTGGGAGGGTTAGGGTGGGCTAACCTCAAACCAACCTTTGCTTAATCACTTTTTAACTTAAAAATGTGATTAAATTTTTTCGTCGTTTTCGTCAACAACTTCTCATTGAGAACAAATTCAGTAAGTACCTACTCTATGCTATTGGTGAAATCATACTCGTAGTTATTGGCATTCTCATTGCACTTTCAATTAATAATTGGAATGAAGCACGTAAATCTTCAAATGCAGAAGCACAAGCGCTGGTTGAATTGTTAGAGGAGTTCAAAATAAATTATAAGGATTTATTACGTGTAGAACGTCAAAAATCAAGAGCAGAAAAAAACTTGAGAAATTATCTAGACTTTTTAAACGACGATAGTATACCTAAGAATGAAAAAAATTATGCTTTTGGAGGTATAGCATCCAACACATGGAATATGACCTACTCAGTTTTAAATGGTCTTATTAATTCTGGAGCAATTAACAACCTTAAAAATGATAGTTTAAGAAACCTGTTAAATAGTTGGGATGGTGTAAAACAAAATTATATGGAACTTCAAAATTATTATCATCTTGTTACTGCAAAAGAATATCAAGATTATCTACGAGATAGAATACCGTCAAATGTACTTCTAAAAGATTCAACTTATAAAAACTATGGTAATTTTTCTTATGAATCCGAAAAAGAGCTTGAACAATTTGCTATGAAGTTTGTTAATGATATGAAATATCAAAATATATTAAAAAGCGCAATATTTAGACTTTATATTCAATTAAACGGCATACAATTTTTAAAAGAAAACCATAACAAAATTGTTGCTTTACTAGAAGAAGAAATTAAAAAAAAATAAATGATTAAATTCTTCCGTCATATCCGTCAAAACTTAATTATGGAAAACAACATGGGAAAATATTTTAAATACGCCATAGGCGAAATTCTGCTCGTCGTTATTGGGATTTTAATTGCACTACAAATCAATAATTGGAATGAGGTCAGAAAATCAGAAAACAATAAGCAAAAACTTATGATTGCTCTGAAAAAAGAATTTCTAATTAATAAAAAAAATCTTGAAAAGCATTCACTCGGGCTTCATAAAAACAATTCTCAATTAAATAAGGTTATTAATTATTCCGCTGGAACTATAGATTTACCAATTGACAGTCTTAGATTATATGCTTCTAATTTGACTTATG
>CALZKX010000326.1 GCA_945788155.1 uncultured Flavobacteriaceae bacterium | reverse complement strand
CATAAGTCAAATTAGAAGCATATAATCTAAGACTGTCAATTGGTAAATCTATAGTTCCAGCGGAATAATTAATAACCTTATTTAATTGAGAATTGTTTTTATGAAGCCCGAGTGAATGCTTTTCAAGGGTTTTTTTATTAATTAGAAATTCTTTTTTCAGAGCAATCATAAGTTTTTGCTTATTGTTTTCTGATTTTCTGACCTCATTCCAATTATTAATTTGTAGTGCGATTAAAATCCCAATAACGACGAGCAGAATTTCGCCTATGGCGTATTTAAAATATTTGGATGTTTTGTTTTCCATAAGCAAGTTTTTACGAATATGTCTGAAGAATTTAATCATGTGTAATAAACTCTAAATAATTACTGCTATTTACTATCATAAGTTGATGATTAGGATATGCTTTTATAAATGATTTACTAAAGTATGCTTTTTTGTTTGCATTCCATTTAAACTCGTAAGCATGTAAAATGCCATTATAGTCTTCTACATAATCTATTTCTTGTTGTGCTTGATTGCGCCAAAAATAATCGTTGGTAAGTAATTGTGTATTTGCCTTGTATTTAAGCCGTTCTACAATTAAAAAGTTTTCCCAAAGTGCACCAATATCTTGACGTAGGTTAACAGGGTTCCAGTTTTTTATAACAGCATTTCTAATACCAACATCGTAAAAATATATTTTGCGGCTTTTTTTGAGTTCGTTACGAAGGTTTCGACTTAATGAAGGTAATCTAAAAACAATAAAAGCTTTTTCGAGCAGATTAATATAACGCTCTACAGTTTCATTATTTAAGCCTACTATTTTTCCTAATTCGTGATACGACACTTGATTGCCAATTTGAAATGCCAAAGCTTGTACTAAAGTTTCAAGCTTTTGCGGTTTTTTAATGTCTTCCCAAGTTAAAATATCTTTGTACAAATAACTGTCTGACAGTTGTGCCAAAATATCTTTTTCATTTCCTGGATTGTTTATAACATCTGGATACCATCCATAAATAAGGCGATGTTGTAATAGACGAGATTCTTCAATTAACGAATGATGTTGTATCATTTCGTTTATACTAATTGGGTATAATTTATATTCCCATTTTCTGCCTGTAAGTGGTTCGTTTATTTGGTTTGCTAACTCAAATGCCGATGAACCTGTTGCTAGCACTTTTATATTTGGTAATTGATCGTGTAGTATTTTTAGTAGCAAACCAATGTTTTCAATCCGTTGAGCTTCATCAATAATTAGCCTTGTCTTGTTACCTATAAGTTGTTTTAAGTAAGTACTGGATGCATTACCTAACTGTAAACGTACATCTGAATCGTCGCCATTGAGTATTAAGGTTTTTTGGTTGACAAAATTTGTTGCAAACAAGGTTGTTTTGCCTACTTGTCTTGGACCAAGAAGTACTATTGTCTTTGTGTCTTGAAGTATGTTGTTGATTATTGGTGTTAAATGACGCTTAATGATCATAAAAATGCGTTTATAGTAGCAAAAATAGTATAAAATTTGCTATTATGAAAGTAAAATTGTATTATTCAAAAATTTAGTTTTTCTATATTTGATTTTCGTAATTCATTCCAATTATTAATTTGTAGTGCGATTAAAATTCCAATAACAACAAGGATTATTTCGCCAATAGCGTATTTAAAGCACCTGCCTGCCGAAGCCTTGGCGAAGGCAGATTTGGATGTTTTGTTTTCTTTTCCATAAGCAATTTTTTACGAATATGTCTGAAGAATTTAATCATAATTCAAGTTCTTTTTCTACAAGCTCAGTAAGTAATTTAATTGTAGGCATAAGAAAGTTTTTCTTTAGTTCTAGTTCAATGTTTGTAATGTAGCTTATATGTTTGAGCAATTCTAAAAACTCTTTGTCGTTAGATAATTCTTGAAATTTGGTATCTATAAGTTTATATCGATCTATAGTACGATTTTTTTTAGTTAAGGGTATTTCCGATAAAAAATTAACTGCTTTACTTTCGAAGTTTTTTAGCGTTACTTCATAAGGTGTTTCAATCCTTTCGTTTTCATAAACTTTAGACTTATAATCGGCTAAATATTTTTTGATGCTATCAGATTTAATTAAGTTGAGTTTACCTGCGTTTTGAATTTCATTGTATACAGCAAAAGAAGGAGCAAATTTATATATATATCCAGAGCTCATTAAACATTTAGCAACAGCATCACTACTGTCGCTTTCAGTTTTTATTATATTGCCAGTGATGAGTTGAGCCAAATAATCAGAACAATCTTTTCTTCTTTGTAAACTTTCGATTCTTGTATTAAGTGTCGAGAGATCTTCAATTAATTCAGATTTTAGATTCGTAAGAACTATAACACTTTCTATTCTGTTTTTTCGTTCTTCATTCCAATTATTAATGCTCAACGCAATTAAAATTCCAATAACAACAAGGATAATTTCGCCTATAGCGTATTTAAAGTATTTACCTGTTTTGTTTTCCATAAGCAAGTTTTTACGAATATTTCTAAAGAATTTAATCATTGGATTATTAATCTAGATAAGGTTTTAGTTTAGGTAGAATATCTATGATATTCTTGAGATTGGTTTCTAACTCACCTTTAGCATTTCGGTATAAAACATTATATGCAGCGAGTAATACAGCCACTCTTGGTGTAAAATCTTTATCATCAACATTAGTCCAGGTACTATTGTACATATAGCTGTTGTTATAATTATCATCATATAACCTTCCAATAATATTGTAATGTTTTACAAAGTCGTCTAAATGAATACGATACTGATCTAAGAGTTTATCGATTAGATTTTCATTGGATTCCACAGTAGTGTAATAATCAGATAATGAAAGTTTTATATCGTTAGGAAGAATGTCAAATGCTCCTGTACTTTTTAAATTGTCAAATGTATTGGTATTATATGCAGGATAACTATACCATCGCACTGGAAACTCATTTTGCATAATTGTTATTAATGTATCCAAATTAGTTTCTGTAGCATAAGAGCGACTTATTAAACTTTTGATTATGCTATCTCGAAAATTAACTAATGGCATTGCTCGATGCACTAAAAGACTGTCAGAGACCATATC
This sequence comes from uncultured Flavobacteriaceae bacterium, assembly GCA_945788155.1. Classification (GTDB taxonomy): domain Bacteria; phylum Bacteroidota; class Bacteroidia; order Flavobacteriales; family Flavobacteriaceae; genus Pontimicrobium. Next base: position 66 of record CALZKX010000326.1, on the reverse strand, counting down.
ATTATAGACCGATTGAAGCGCAGATTTTAATTGAACCTTTACTTTTCTGTTTTCGTTCCAAGTGTT
>CALZKX010000325.1 GCA_945788155.1 uncultured Flavobacteriaceae bacterium | reverse complement strand
GTTTAATATTTGTAAGATATTTAATTTCACTTTGACGTTCTATTCTTTTTATATTCCAATTATTTACCTGTAATGCTATCAAAATTCCTGCAACTACTAGAATAATTTCGCCAATGGCGTATTTAAAGTATTTGGATGTTTTGTTTTCCATAATTAAGTTTTGACGTATATGACGGAAGAATTTTATCATGTTGGTTTGTTAGGGTTTTAAAGATAAACTTTTTTTAAATAAAAAAAGCCAGCTTAAAAACTGGCTTTCAAATAATTATTCATTTTACTTTTTTAAGATAAATCCTCTTTACACCCCTAAAGTCTCCTCAAGGGGACAACCCTTTTATTCAACTGAATGAATTGTCCCCTTGAGGATTATCGAATTGAAAATATATTTTCATTGAAATTACAGCGTGTAGCTCTAATAGGGCTGTTTAATACTATTGAAAAATTAATACGCATCATCATGTACTTTTGCCACTGCTCTACCAGATGGGTCGTTCATGTTTTTAAAAGCTTCATCCCATTCTAAAGCAATTTTAGTACTACACGCAACACTAGGTTCTTGTGGTACACTTAATGCTGCTGCATCACTTGGGAAATGTGATTCAAAAATAGTACGATAGTAATACTCTTCTTTGTTTTGAGGTGTTTGAATAGGAAAACGGAAATGCGCATTAGCCAATTTATCATCTGTCACTTCTGCATCAACAACTTCTTTCAACGTATCAATCCAACTGTAACCTACACCATCACTAAATTGTTCCTTTTGTCTCCAAGCTACAGATTCAGGCAACATATCTTCAAAAGCCTTTCTAATAACCCATTTTTCCATGCGTTCTCCATTTATCATTTTATCTTTTGGATTAATACGCATAGCAACATCCATAAATTCTTTATCCAGAAACGGCACACGACCTTCAATTCCCCAAGCTGCTAAACTCTTGTTAGCACGTAAGCAATCGTACATGTGTAATTTACTTAGTTTTCTAACTGTTTCCTCGTGGAATTCTTTGGCATTTGGCGCTTTGTGGAAATATAGATAACCTCCAAACAACTCGTCTGCTCCTTCACCAGACAATACCATTTTAATTCCCATCGATTTAATAACTCTTGCCATTAAATACATTGGTGTTGAAGCTCTTATGGTTGTGATATCATAGGTTTCTAATTGATAGATGACATCTTTAATAGCATCTAAGCCTTCTTGTATCGTAAACTTAATTTCATGATGAACCGTTCCAATATGGTCCGCAACTTTTTGTGCTGCAGCTAAATCTGGCGAACCTTCCAGCCCAACAGAAAAGCTGTGCAGTTGTGGCCACCAAGCTTGTTCTTTATCGTCGGCTTCTATACGTCTCTCAGCATATTTTTTTGCAATAGCAGAAGTAACTGAAGAATCCAATCCTCCTGATAATAATACACCATAAGGCACATCACTCATTAGTTGTCTATGCACTGCATCTTCCAGTGCTTGACGTATTTCTGCTATTTCAGTTTTGTTATCTTTTACAGTATCATAATCTTCCCAATCACGTTTGTACCATTGTACAAACTCACCATCTTTACTACTCATATAGTGTCCTGGAGGAAAGAGTTCTATTTTAGTACACACGCCTTCTAAAGCTTTCAATTCAGAAGCTACATAAAACGTTCCTTGCTTGTCCCAACCAATGTATAAAGGGATAATTCCCATGTGGTCTCGTGCTATGAAGTACTCATCTTTTTCAACATCGTAAATAGCGAAACCAAAAATACCATTCATTTCATCAATAAAATCACATCCTTTTTCCTTATATAATTCTAGAATCACTTCACAATCACTTTCAGTTTGAAACTTATAATCTGGAAACTGTTTTCTTAATTCTCGATGGTTATATATTTCACCATTAGCTGCAAGAATTAGTTTTTTATCTTCACTAAACAAGGGCTGCTTCCCTGAAGCTGGGTCAACAATTGCTAAACGCTCATGCGCCAGAATAGCTTTTTCATCACTATATATACCACTCCAATCTGGTCCTCGATGACGAATGGTTTTTGCCATTTCCAAAATTTGAGGTCTTAATTTATCTGATTTTTCTTTTAGGTCGAATGCACATACAATGCCACACATAATCTTTTTCTTTTAATATTATAGTACAAATGTGTGAATAACATTTCATATTATAAATATATACATCATAATTAGTTACATATTATAATTATACTAGCCATATTTATAATTTATTGAAACTAAAATTGATAAAAAAAGAAGATGCGTTTCCTATTTGTAAAGTTTAACAAAACCTTTCAAGTTTTATGTTTTGTATTCTATATTTTTAAAATTCTATAACAAATAAAATTTAACATGAAAAAAACATCATTAATTTCGACAATTGCTTTCGCTCTTATTATGCTATTAACAACAAATGTTGAAGCGCAAAAATTTGCAGACTTAGACAAAAGCCCGTTAGACATTAGTATGTCTAAAGACAAATCTGTTAAAATAGTTTACAGTAGACCACAACTTAAAGGAAGAGCGCTAAGTAAATTGGCTCCAAATGGAAAAGTGTGGCGTACTGGAGCTAATGAAGGTACCGAAATCACATTTAAAAATAACATGATGCTTGGTGGTAAAAGTGTAAAAGCTGGAACTTATACATTAACAACAATCCCGGGAGAGAAAGAATGGACAGTTATTCTTAACTCTGCTCTTGGTACTTGGGGAGGTAATGCAGGAAAAAATGCAGAATCTGGTGAAGTAGCTAGATTCATCGCTAAAGCATCTACAAGTAGCAATTCACTTGAAGCGTTTTCTATAGCTTTTGATGACAATGGAAATATGCATTTAGGATGGGGAACTGTAAGAGTAGCTGTTCCTTTGAATTAGAACTTTTTATAAAAATTAAAAAGCCTTGAGAAATCAAGGCTTTTTAATTAAGGTATATTTAAATACTTGTGTGTTTGTAACGATACTTTCCATTTAGGGTTTTGCATCACATAATCTACTATTAAAGGAATCACTTTGTCTCGTTTGCTCCACTCAGGCTGTAAGTACAAAATGCAATTATCATTTACTTTAGAAGCCTGTTCCTCGGCAAACTTAAAATCACTTTTATTGTAAATAATCATTTTTAGCTCATGGACCTTTTCGTAAATTTCTTCAGTAGGGAGTTTTAATTTTTTTGGTGATAAACATATCCAATCCCAAGCTCCAGTAAGCTCATATGCTCCAGAAGTTTCAATATGCACTTTTGCTCCTTTTTGTTTTAACTCCTTAGTAAGTTTTGTCATGTCCCAAGTCAAAGGCTCTCCACCTGTCACAACAATCGTATCGCTATATTTTATTGCGTTATCTACAATAGTCATTGTTTTTGTTGGAGGATGCAAATTAGCATTCCAACTTTCTTTTACATCACACCAATGGCAACCAACATCGCAACCACCAATCCTTACAAAATAAGCAGCAGTTCCCTTGTGATAACCTTCGCCTTGAATGGTATAAAATTCTTCCATTAAGGGAAGCATTTCGCCTTTATTTACAAGTTCTAAAATTTCTTTCTTCATTGTGCGCAAAGATAGCTTAGAGTTTCTAGTTTCCTCTTAAAACTTAAAAGTTTTTTTATTTTGATTTAATTAAGATTACT
>CALZKX010000324.1 GCA_945788155.1 uncultured Flavobacteriaceae bacterium | reverse complement strand
TAGGACTATAGGTTTAATATTGGTTCTGGTAACCAGTTCATAGGCTGCTGTTAATCCTGCTGGTCCTGCGCCAATTATTATTGCTGTTTCTTTCAAATATTAATATGGTTATAAAGTTTTAGCTTCTTCCCAAAACACATCCATTTCGGCCAAGGTCATGTCTTTTAGTGGTTTGTTTAGTGTTTTTGCTTTTTCTTCAAGATACTGAAATCGTTTAATAAATTTTTTATTGGTACGCTCTAAAGCGTTTTCTGGGTTTATTTTAAGGAAGCGTGCGTAATTTATCATGGAGAAAAGTACATCGCCAAATTCGTTTTCAATAGCGTCTTGGTTGCCTTTTTTTACCTCATATTTAAATTCTTTAAGTTCTTCTTCTACTTTTTCCCAAACTTGGTTGGGTTCTTCCCAATCAAATCCAACACCAGCCACTTTATCTTGAATTCTACTTGCCTTTACTAAAGCAGGTAAGCTTTTTGGAACACCTTCTAAAACACTTTTTTTGCCTTCTTTAAGTTTTAAATTCTCCCAGTTTTGTTTGACCTCTTCTTCATCTTTTACTTTTACATCTCCATAAATATGTGGATGTCTATTAATCAACTTTTCGCAAATAGCGTTGGTCACATCGGCAATATCAAAATCTTTGGTTTCGCTGCCAATTCTTGCATAGAATACAATGTGCAATAATAAATCTCCTAATTCACCTTTAATTTCTTGTAAGTCGTTATCTAGAATCGCATCACCTAATTCGTAAGTTTCCTCAATCGTTAAGTGACGTAAGGTTTGCATGGTTTGTTTTTTATCCCAAGGACATTGCTCTCGCAACTCGTCCATTATGGTTAATAATCTATCAAATGCTTTAAGTTGGTCTTTTCTGGAATTCATTTTTATGATTCTTAAAAGCACAAAAATAAACTTTTTAGATTTAGAATTTTAAGGGAACAATTGAAGTTACGCTTATCGGTCTCGGTTATGGGTAGTTGCGTGTCCCGATAGCTATCGGGATTAAGAAATAGGCGAGAAAAAACGGTTACTTATAGCTATAGTTGTGCTTTCGTTATTTATTGTTTGATGCTAAAAGATTTAATAGTTTTTCGGTTTGAGTTTTCGCAAGTTTCAGTCTGAGAATATGAGTATCAGCAACCAATCTTCTAAATCGCATCATATTTAACAGAATTAATTGATTTCTTGGTTTGGAAATAGTGGTCTTAATAATGGCCATAACTTCTTCTGGTGTTTCATAATTGTCAAATGTCGAGGTTAATCCTTTGTAAACTGACTCTGGATCGTTGCCACCGATAATTTCAAGAATTGAGAGCGCCATGGGATTAACAACATTATCCTTGTGGTTATTATTGTTCTGTATTACCTGACTTGTCAATTCTAATTCCTCGTAATATTTGACCATTTGAGTTTTAAAAGTTTTGTTGGTAATTAAATCTAAATTTCCTGTGGATAAAAGTTCCGTATAAGTAGGACTGGTAATTGTAAATGTATATCTATCATTCATTGACGAAATCAAGACGATATCTTCTTTTATAGCTCTGAATTTTTTATATTTTTCAAAGTTGCTTTTAGCTTTAGTTAGACTGTTATATATAAATTCCTCACCACTAAGATTCCTTTCTATCATCTGCAATTGATTATTTAAATCTCGTTTTAAATTAACCAAGTAACTATCTTCTTTTAATCGCTCAATTCTATGGGTGTTCCAGTTGTTTATTTGTAATGCAATTAAAATTCCAATCACAACAAGAATAATTTCACCAATTGCATATTTAAAATACTTTCCAGTTTTGTTTTCCATAAGCAAGTTTTGGCGTATATGTCTAAAGAATTTAATCATTGGTTAGTGGTTTGTCATAATGAAGCATAATGTTTTGATATGGATTTTTTAATTATCGATATCATACAATAAGCGACCTAAGTTAGTTTTTTAAATCCAAAAATCAATAGTTTAAACGTTAACTAATACTAATTTTATAAACTTGGACTTTGTTGTTTAGTATTCTCAAATTTAATTTTTTCTATTAAATCTTTGAAATATTTAGGGCTCCAAATATTTAAGTCATCATCATTTTGAATAAACCTAACAACATCCTCTTTAATCCTGCTAAAAGAAACTGATTTGATTTTGGTGTCTAATAGCTCGATAATATGTTCATTAGAAATACTATCATCTTGCCAGTCGTTTGTATCTTTTGCTCTAGTTAGGAAATGAATTACATCCAAAGGGATTCCTTGTTTGATATACCATTCTAAGTCATACCAATCCCTTCCTTTGACTCTATTTTTCCACTTTCTAAATAGCAGGGCATGCATTTTACCCGCAAATAAACTTGGTTTAGCAAAACATTTCACGTAAAAAGAAAATGGGCGGAGTAATAACTTTTCTTCGGTTTTGAAATTCAATGGAGGCTGTCGATCAACTTCTATTTTTATTTTTAAAGTCTTGTTAGAACGCACTCCTGCTTCTTTGATGATGTCTTCGAGTATAATTTCTTGCCATATTGTTTCAGTTTTTAGAAAAGCAGAATCAATAGCTGTTTGTTTAGTTTTTTTCTTTTCCTTAATACTAACGGTTAGTCCTAAGGACTTAAATTCATCTAAAACGGCTTTGAAATATGGCTCAATTGAAAAATTAGAATCAGGTTTAAGTAAAGAAAAATCCAAATCTTCTGAATATCTATCCAGTCCATAAAAAATCCGGAGAGCGGTTCCTCCATAAAAAGCTGCTTTCTCAAAAAAATCAGTTCTTGATAAACCTGCTAAAGTAATTTCTTGCATTATTTCTCGTAATGCTGATAATATTTCTTCCTCATTTTGGGGATTATATTCCTCTATCCACTCTTTTATCATAATTCTATCAACGTTTTAATAAGCATTTTTAGACTACTTTTTTTGGGAGCCTTTTTAATCCATGATTTCATAACTTTTGTATCTAATGTTTTTAATATTTCACTATCCATACGAAGATCTTCCAATAAAAATTCTCGCGTTTGTTTGATGCTTCTAAGATAAATCTTGGATGTTAGTACAACTTTGTCACATAAAGCTTTTTCAGGTGAGGCAACTAACATTGTTTGCTTAGGTGAATATGCTATGTTTTTTATTCCATAAGAATAATAAGGGGTCTTTAATTGTTGGTAACTAAATCGACCAACAGTAGTTTTATATAACTTTGAAGTTTTTATGGTTACTGAACTAATTTCATAAGCTCTTTCTGGTATCATGTTCCAATAAGATAATGCGGACTCTAATGACACATAACTCGGTCCTCTAAGGTGATTCGCTATTAGAAAAGGTTCTGGTGTTGTTAAGTCCAGTTTTGGTCCTGTTATATATAGTCCTCTTCTAATAGAAATAAGCTCTTTGCTTTTAAGTAGCTCACTAATTTTATCATTTGGCCTCTGATATTCACTTAGTAATTCTAAAATTAAATGTCTAGATATAGGAGCTTCAGCATATTCCTTTACCATCTTTCTAAAATCCATATTGTGATTATTGTGTGTAATAATCGGATAATTTCCGATTAACTAATGTAAATATAGCAATTATATGTGAAAAAACAAGTGCATAGTCGGAATTATTCCGATTATCCACTTAAATTATTACAATTACATTTTGGGTATTTCTTTAAATCCTCTTCACTATTTCCTAATAAGCACAAGTTTTGTATGAGCTAGCTTTAATGTTGCCCAAAAGTTAACTAATAATAATTTTATAAACTTGGACTTTCTTGTTTAGCTTCCTCAAACTCATCAACTATGTCATTTACAATGTCTACCACAGATTTAATATCGTGTATGAGTCCAGCAATTTGCCCAATCTCGAGTTCGCCATCCTCTAAATTGCCTTCAAACATACCACGCTTTGCTCTTGCTCTGCCTAATAATTCTTTTAGCTGTAAAGGTGTTGGTGATGTTTTATAAAGCTCTTGAATTTCGTTAAAGAATTTATTCTTAATCAATCTAACTGGAGCAAGTTCTTTAAGTGTTAATTGTGTATCACCTTCTTTTGCGTTTACTACAACCTCTTTAAATGCTTGATGTGCCGAACTTTCTTCACTTGCCACAAAACGACTTCCAATTTGCACGCCATCGGCTCCCAAAATCATGGTTGCTAACATGGCTCTTCCTGTGGCAATGCCACCAGCTGCTATTAAAGGAATGTTTATTTTTTCCTTAACCATTGGAATTAATGTTAGCGTTGTGGTTTCATCCCTTCCGTTGTGTCCTCCAGCTTCAAAGCCTTCGGCAACTAGAGCATCAACGCCAGCTTCTTGGGCTTTTAGAGCAAACTTTACACTACTTACCACATGCACGACTATAATGCCTTTGTCTTGCAACCATTTGGTCCAAGTTTTTGGGTTTCCTGCTGAAGTGAATACTATCTTTACTTCTTCTTCAACAATAATATTCATGATATTTTCAATGTTTGGATATAACATTGGGACGTTGACTCCAAAAGGTTTATCTGTCGCTTTTTTACATTTTTTAATGTGTTCTCTCAGTACGTCTGGATACATACTTCCAGCGCCAATGAGTCCTAAAATTCCTGAATTGCTCGCAGCAGAGGCTAATCGCCAACCACTGTTCCAAATCATTCCAGCCTGAACAATTGGATATTGAATATTAAAAAGTTGCGTTATTTTATTCATTTACTCTTTTATGAGCTTAAATGTATTGGTTTTTTTATTATCGCCTTTTAATCTGGCTATATAGATACCTTTAGACAAAGTCTCTAAATCAAGAACTTTATTATTTTGATAAATAGTTGTATTAATAACCAACTTACCCAAAACATCAAACACTTTAATATGAGCAGAATTGACATTTTCTGGAAAATTAAAAAATAATAACGATTTTGTAGGATTGGGAAATATTTTAAATTCACTTCCCATGAATTCATCTTCATTAAGCAAAGCACCAAGTGCTTGTTGTAAGTTTGGAATACCATAGCCTATTTCGTAATCTGGTGTTGCAAATTGCGAGCTTGACTCTCGTACCAACTGCATAATCTGGGCATTGGTTAAACTTGGTAGGGCTTGCATTAAGCACGCTAAGCCTCCTGCCATTATTGGAGAACTAAAAGACGTTCCATTATTTAGGACTATACTATTACTACTATTAATTACATAGGCTAAACCGCCTCTAGCAGCCACATCTGGCTTATGGGTTGGTTGTATGGCACTTCCTTTTGAACTAAACGATACATAGTTTTCGTTTAAATCTACAGCAGCAACGGTAAATACTCCTGGTGCATCAGCTGGTGCGTTGACACCACTATTGCCTGAATTTCCCGCTGAATTTACCAATAGCATTCCTTTTTCAAAAGCCATATTGGCTCCTCTGGTTATAAAAGCTGTACTGCCATCCATATCGGTTGATGTGTAGTCATATCTTGGGTAACTTGGAAAATCTTTATAACCTAATGATGTATTTATAATATCGACACCCAAACTATCGGCTCTTTCGGCAGCTTCAACCCAATAACTTTCTTCTACAGGGTTTTCATCAAGTCCATCTTCGGTTAAAAACAAATAATACGATGCATCTGGTGCTGTACCAACATATTGGTTTTCAATATAACCTGCCATGGTGCTCAATACTTTTGTGCCATGATCGCTCACTGTAGATGCATATACATTACTAGTCCTGTTTACAAAATCGTAACCATTAAGCAAATCGCCATTATCTCTTAAACGTTGAAAAGCTCCCATGGTATTTACGTTTGGAAATCCTGCATCAATTACTGCAACTGTTACACCTTCACCTGAATAATCTGCTAAGTGCAAATCGTTGGCATTAATCATTTCTACTTGATTTTGTGTATTCCCATAGTTAAATACTACTCTCGTGTTTTCTATAGCAAATTTATCTTTAGAAGATTTTATTAATCCTGTTCTTGCTGTGTTTAAACTTCTATCAGCAAATTCAATATGATTTACAAAACTAAAAGTAGTCTCTAGGTTATTAATATCTATCGCTGTTCCACGTACATGAACTGCATTAAACCATTTAGATTTGGCATATACGGTTATTCCTGTTGCGTTTTTTAAATTGGTAATATAATTTTCGTTTACAGGAACATCCCTAGCATCTATTATAATGGCATGCTTGTTTTTTCTATCTATGGCTTTTTGGGTAAGAATGGTAAGCGGATTTGCAATTTTGTTGGCTACATCAACCTTATCTTCTAAAAACACCCAAGCATCTTCAATTTGCGCCGAAGTAAGAAAAGGCAAGTATAATAAAGCAAAAATTAGTATTCTCTTTTTCATAATTAGAGATTTGGCTTCTGCAATTTAAGAAATAACTCCAGAACCTACTAATTCATCTTCTAGATACCAAGCGACGAATTGTCCTTCGGTAATTGCAGATTGCGGCTTTTGGAAAACTACATATAAACCACTTTCAACTTTGTATAATGTTGCTTTCTCTAATGATTGTCTGTAACGAATACGAGCCATGACTTCCATGGTTTCATCAACTTGAAGTTTTAAATCTTCTCTTATCCAATGTATTTCCTCATTTGTAACAAACAATGCGTTTTTGTAAAGTCCAGGATGTGACTTGCCTTGTCCTGTATAAATCACATTATCAACAACATCTGTCTCAATTACATAAAGTGGTTCTATTGTTCCACCAACAGCCAATCCTTTTCGTTGTCCTTTAGTGAAGTAATGTGCGCCTTGATGTTTTCCAACTACTTTCCCGTCGGAAACTGAATATTCAATTTTGCGCGATAAATAGGCAAGTTCTTCTTCTTTATTATCAAATTGAGGTACTACCTGATGATACTTGTTTTGTGACTCTGGTATTTCAACAATTACCCCTTCTTTTGGTTTTAATTGTTGCTGTAAAAAATCAGGCAATCTAACTTTACCAATAAAACATAAGCCTTGAGAATCTTTTTTATTGGCTGTCACTAAATCCAACTTCGCAGCGATGTCTCTTACTTCTGGTTTTGTTAATTCACCTATTGGGAACAATGTTTTAGATAATTGTTCTTGAGATAATTGACATAAAAAATAAGATTGATCCTTATTACTGTCTTTTCCAGCGAGTAATCGATACATTTCTTTACCCTTTTTGGATATTGTTCCTTTTCTGCAATAATGTCCAGTGGCAACATAATCTGCACCTAAATCCATAGCAATTTTCATAAAGACATCAAACTTTATTTCTCTATTACATAATACATCTGGGTTTGGTGTACGACCTTGTTCGTACTCATTAAACATATAATCAACTATGCGCTCTTTATATTGCTCGCTTAAATCTACAGTTTGAAATGGAATTCCAAGTTTTTCAGCAACAAGCATGGCATCGTTACTATCATCCAACCAAGGGCATTCATCGGAAATTGTTACTGAATCGTCGTGCCAATTTTTCATAAACAAGCCAATGACCTCGTAGCCTTGTTCTTTTAAAATATAAGCTGCTACGCTGGAGTCCACACCTCCTGAAAGTCCTACAATTACTCTTTTCATTTGGCAAATTTACAAATAAAAAAAGGCAACATAAATTTGCTGCCATTATAAATACCTATAAGCTTAATAAGTTTTTCTTATTGTTTTACTTTATTCTTTTTTGGATTACTAAAATTGGTTTCTTTAGTGAGTTTACCATCTTCAAAATACTTCCATATTCCAACTTTTTTTCCTCGTTCATATTTTCCTTCTGCAAGTAATTCTGCTTTAGGGTTGTAATATTTAGCAATGCCATGAAGTTCACCGTTATCATACATAAACTCTTTTAAAACAACACCTTTAACAGAATACCAAAGTGATTTTCCCTGCTGTTTTCCTGCAATAAAATTAACGCGTTCTGCAACTTCACCATCTTTATAATACACTAACTTTTCTCCTTCTAGTTCTCCTTTATCATTATAATTTTCTAAAGTCATTATTATATCAGACTTATTGTGATAATACACCCATTTTCCAACATACAGCTTGTCATTCATTATGCCTTCGCTAATTACTTTACCATTAGAGGCTAAAAATTTTACCTCAGCACTATTATCATTAAACATTTTAGTAGCTGTTAAGATACTTTTCTTTTTTACAAGCTTATAAAACTTAAACTCTCCTACTTCCTTTCCATGCTCAAAAGTACCTTGATAGCGAATCTGGTTTGTTCCTTCAAAATTCTTTTTCCAAATACCATGACGCTTTCCTTCTGCATCAAATTGATTAATCTCTTGAGCGCATACAAAAGTGCTAAGAAAAATTAGTAGAACTGTGAATTTTAAATTCATTATAAATTATATATACTATACTGTTTAACGTTACAATTTTACGAAAATTGTTATAATAAAAAAGCCACCTAAAAGGTAGCTTTTTCAGTAGTTATTAACGTTATTTTTTTTGTTTCTGTTTTTGCTTTTTTTGTTCCTCAGCTTTTTCCATCATTTCTGCCATTCGCTTTTGGAATTTACCTTGCTTTTTAGGCTTTTGTTTATTTACCTGGATTTGGGCATGGATTTTATCTTCATCCAATATGTAGTTTTTAATAACCAACATGATGCCAATGGTAATTAAGTTAGATATAAAGTAGTATAAACTTAATCCTGCAGCATATTGGTTAAAGAATACTAATAGCATTAATGGTGAAAAATAAATCATGTACTTCATCATTTTTTGCATATCAGGCATACCTTCTTGAGTTGGCTGCGATGCCACTTGTTGTCCAGTAGTCATTTTCATATAAAAGAAAATAGCTATTGCTGCTAATATTGGAAACAAACTAACGTGGTCGCCATATAAAGGAATCCTGAATGGTAATTCTGCAATGATATCATACGACGATAAATCTTCAGCCCAAAGAAAGCTTTTTTGACGCAACTCGATAGCTGTTGGAAAAAACATGAACAAAGCATAAAACACTGGTAATTGCAATAATGCAGGCAAACAACCACTCATTGGGCTTGCTCCAGCTTTACTGTAGAGTGCCATGGTTTCCTTTTGCTTCTTCATTGGATTGTCTTTATACTTTTTGCCAATTTCAGATATTTCAGGCTTTAAAATTTTCATTTTTGCTTGTGACAAGTATGATTTGTAAAGTACAGGCGACAATACCAACCTTACAACAATGGTCATGATAATTATGGCTATTCCATAAGGGAAAATGCCACTCAAAAATCCAAATAATGGAATAAATAAGCTTTTATTAATCCACCCAAAAATTCCCCATCCATAAGGGATGCTTTCTTCAAGGTTTCTATCATATTTCTTTAAAATTCTTCCGTCTGTTGGTCCATAATACATACTCATGGACTCATTTAGTTCTCCTGCACTTAACTGTAGTGGTATTGATGCTGCGTAGCCTTTAGTGTATAATGTGTCCACTTCCTCGTCCAATACCAATGTCTCTGAAACTAATGATGCTGTTTTAAAAGGTTTATCTGCCAATAAAATAGAGCTAAAAAAGTGCTGTCTATACGATAACCAGTTTACATCTTCTACTACATCTTCATCATTTCCAGCTTGAGATAATTTACTTATCTTATCTCCATTTTCATGCTCGTGAGTTAAACGTGTGTAACGGTTTTCGTAAGAAATACTTTTTGCTTGACGCCTTCCTTTTAACTTCCAATCTAAGCGTACATCTTGCGAACTGTTAATTACATTACTTAATCCTTGGGATCTCACTGTGAATCCTAACATATAATCGTTAGGTTTTAACTCGTATCGATATTCTAAAAACTGTGTCTCGGATACTTTCAATTTCATTGACAGTATTTGATTATCGCCACTTTTAGTTAACATTGGCTGAAAATACAGGTCTTGTGTGTTTAAAATTCGGCTATCGGTTGTTCCAAAATTAAGATTGAATAATGCATTTTGATCCTTGATTAAATATACTGGAACAGAATCGTAGTTTGTAAATTGTTTAAGTTTTACCTCTTCAAAATAACCACCTTTATTATTAACTGTAATTTTTAATACGTCATTTTCTAAAACAGTAGTTGCTTCTTTTGCAGAAGGCAAAGATGCCGAATAGGCAAAAGCACCAATTCTATTTTGCAAAGCTACTAGTTGTGTAGAATCGGTTGTTTGGGTTGCCTTAAAATCTGAAGGTGTTGCTTTAAATTCATCTTTGGCTTCTTCAGTTTTTTTCTCAGCTTCAACCTGCTCTTGTTTTGCCTCTTCCTGCGCTTGTAACTCTTCGGGTGTTGGTTGGTTTTGATAGAGCATGTATATTAATATCAATGCAATAAGCACAAAGCCAATGATTGAATTAATGTCTAATTTTTTTTCTTCCATGTATTACTATTAACTTATAAAAAAGTTCCTATTGTTTAAGGATTGACAAATATAGCTTTTACCTAACAAAAAGCTAACCAATGTCTGCTTTATGCCATACTGACATTGTTTTTAGTTTTAGAATATTTAAGTGCTGCTTTTACGAATGCCACAAATAAAGGGTGTGGATTTGCCACAGTACTTTTATATTCTGGATGGTACTGCACACCAACAAACCAAGGGTGTGTTGGTATTTCAACAATTTCTACTAAACCTGTTTCAGGGTTTATTCCTGTTGCTTTCATGCCTGCAGCTTCAATTTGTTTGCGGTAATCGTTATTAAATTCGTATCTATGCCTATGACGTTCTTTAACTAACTCTTTACCATATACTTTTGCCGTTATGCTTCCTTTTTGCAATTGACAATCCCAAGTACCCAAACGCATGGTGCCACCTTTATGAGTCACGCTTTTTTGTTCTTCCATAAGGTCAATTACAGGATTGCTTGTAGCTTCATCCATTTCGGTTGAGTTAGCGTCTGCTAAACCTAAAACATTTCTGGAGTACTCTATTACCGCCATTTGCATGCCTAAACAAATACCTAAAAAAGGTATATTATGTTCACGAACATATTTTACTGCATCAATTTTTCCTTCAATTCCACGTTCACCAAAACCTGGCGCTACTAGTATGCCGTCTAAATGTGATAACTTAAATTTAATATTGTCTTGGTTTAAATACTCGCTATGTACAGACTCTACATTTACCTTTACTTCGTTAGCTGCACCTGCATGAATAAAGGCTTCTAAAATAGATTTATACGAATCTTGTAACTCTACATATTTACCAATTAATCCAATAGTAACTTCTCCTTTTGGGTTTTTATGACGTGATAAAAAGGCGTTCCATTGGGTTAAATCTGGTGTAGCACTTTTTAAGCCCAATTTTTTAAGCACCACTTTGTCCAAACCTTGTTCAAGCATTAAATTTGGCACATCGTATATTGTGGATGCATCGATAGATTGTATCACTGCTTCTTCGCGTACATTACAAAATAAGGCGAGTTTACGGCGTAATTCTTCTGGCAATTCATGTTCGGTTCTACATACTAAAATATCTGCCATTACTCCACTTTCCATTAAAGTTTTAACACTGTGTTGTGTTGGCTTAGTTTTTAATTCTCCAGCTGCCGATAAAAATGGTACTAAGGTTAAATGAATAACAATGGCATTGTGCTCACCCAAATCCCATTTTAACTGCCTTACTGCTTCTATATAAGGTAACGACTCGATATCACCAACGGTTCCACCAATTTCGGTAATAACGATATCGTAATCGCCAGAGTTTCCTAAAATTTGAACTCTATTTTTTATTTCGTCGGTAATATGAGGAATAACCTGTACTGTTTTTCCTAAAAACTCTCCACGACGTTCTTTTTCTATCACGCTTTGGTAAATACGTCCTGTAGTAACATTATTGGCTTGTGAAGTAGGTACGTTTAAAAAACGCTCGTAATGGCCTAAATCTAAATCGGTTTCGGCACCATCGTCAGTCACATAACACTCACCATGTTCGTATGGGTTTAATGTTCCTGGATCGACGTTTATGTATGGATCTAATTTTTGAATGGTTGTTCTGTAACCTTGAGCCTGGAGTAATTTGGCCAAAGATGCAGCGATAATACCTTTACCGAGCGACGAGGTTACACCTCCTGTTACAAAAATATATTTAGTGGTTGTAGTCATGTTGCGCTTTTAAACGCAGGCAAATTTACAAAATTTCTGCACTTATTTTGGTTTTGTTTTGGGTTATTTATTAGTTGTTGTTGATAACCTTTGTAAGTGGCTTGTATATGTATAAGTACGTATTGATTTTCTTACTAAAAACCTCTATCTTCGTTTAACTACTGGTATAAACAATTGAAAAAGATTTATTATCTTTTCATTCACAAAACAGAACTACGCCCAACTTCTCTGTTAAAACTAACACTGAAAAATATTTGTAGAAATGAAAAAAAGAAATTCATTACTAATAGCTTTAGCACTAAACATTTTTATAATAAGTTGTGGTAAGGATGATCCTTGTGATGAAAGATATATGCAAAATGATGATGGCACTTGTATTCCTTTTTATACTCCAGGTATAAAACAAAATTTAGATCTTGGCAATATTTTTTATCACTCAAAATTAGGTGTAATTACTTATATCAATGGAAATTGGTTTGATGAGAATGGTCTAATTATTAAAAATATTAACTACTAATAACAATTAACTCTACTTTTTTACATTTAGAAATGAAACAATTTGTAACACCGTAAATATAAATTGTTGGTAAGCGACATGTGTTTTGTAATTAGGTTGCACGTTGTATAGTCCTCACCAACTCCTCCAAACCATTGACCTTAAGTTCGTAAACGGTTGCTAGCATGTCTCCAATTTGACCTTTTGGGAAGCCTTTGTTTCTGTACCAAACCACATAATGTTCAGGTAAGTCTATCATGTATCTGCCTTTGTACTTACCATAAGGCATCATGGTATTAGCCAATTTTACAAGAAATTGTTTGCTTTGGTCTTGGTTGAGCATTATGAACTGTAACGAGAGAGTTTATTTAGTGCTTCAACTATTTTAGTTTGCCACTCTTTTTGTTTTTCTAAATCTTGAGAATGTCTAGTTTCAGCATCATACTTTTTTTGCAATGTTTCCAACTCTTTATTGATAGCATCGTGCAAACCATTCATTTGGTTATCGATATTTATTGTAAACCTTGATGTTTCGATACGCTGTCTAAACATACGTGCATGTAGCTCGGTAATGTCGAAATGTAATCGTTCATGGTTTAAAATATTGTTATCTACTTTCTCTTTTAAATACCAAGATTTGTTTGGGTAGAAATCGGCTCTAACTGTATAATTATAATCTATTAATCGGGTCTCAGATTTTTTTGAGGAATAACTGAAAGTAATCCCTGAAGCTGTAACAGATACCGAATTATTGGAAGGTTTTGGTTCGGCTTTAAAATCACTCCATTCCAAACGATTGTCCAAATTCCAACGAATTGTATGACTGTCTTGAAATAACAATCCAGAAAACAAGCAGGCTATTAAAAACTTATACATAAAGGAAAGCATTAATTACTAGAAAAACGCAGGATTAATTGCCATTATTGTTTTACCTCAACAATTCTAAGGTTATCGAACTTTACAATATACATCGCTTCGTTGTAGTAACCTCCAAACATTTTTTTGCCATAACGAAACTTGTTCTCGACATATTCGGTTTCAATATCGTTGGAAGATGCATCGTATAGGTTGTTGGCTGAAGCTAAACGCAACAACACATCCATAGTAAGGTCGAAACCTCTAATAGCATAGCGATTTGGTGTTATATAGTACTTGTTTTGATAGGCCTTTACAAAAGTATCTGGTTGCTCTTCGTTTATTGGTCTGTTAGGTGATGGATAGTGAAAATTTAGTTTAGACAAGGTAATATTGGACACATTTTCACCATCGAAGGCTCTACTTTTATCGCTTGTTAATAAAACTACTTCACGTTCAATTTCCAGCTCTTCATCAAAACCAATAAATCCCGACAACATGCTAGTGACATTAGAGACAAATCCCTCGTTATTAGACTCTAAAAACACCATGTTAAGGCCTTCTCTAAATTCTTTTTCAATATCGTCAGTTAAAATGTAAAACATGTCTTTTCCTGTTTCTTCATCAACACGAGAAAAAATTTGTTTAGCTTCAGGAAATTCCTGTTTTAAAAGATTGTTCTCGTTGCGATGCTTTTGGTCGGAAATAATTAAAATACGATTTGGAATTGAGTCTAATTGCTTCACAAACTCTACAATACGTTTACGTTTTAATTCATTAGATGGCATGGTTTGAAACACATTATCGTACAAGTTATTAGTTTCATTTACTGGCGATAGCATTGGTACATTGTCGCGACGTAGCATAGCTGCTGCACGATCGAATTCGTCAGAGATAAAAGGTCCAATTACAGCGTCGTATTCTGAAAAATCTTTACGGTTTATAAGGTCGGTTACCACACTCGCTCTAGCTTTGGTATCATATACATCTAATTTGGTAGATATACCTAATTGTTTAGCAGAATCTAAAGCCATTAAAACGCCTGTATGGAAATCTAACGAAATGTTTGTAATATCATCTCCACGTAGCATTTCATTGACTTCTTGAATGGAATCCATATCCACACGATCCAGCATAAATGGCAGCATGACTGCTAGCTTTTTTGTTTCGTAATTAATGATTTTATCAATTAACACTGAACGAGTGACATCTCCAGAACTACTATTATCACTAACATCTTTGGGCACTTTAATAATCATGCCCGATTTTAAACCGCTTTCCTTTAACTCAGGATTTAATGTTTCTATTTCTTCTTGAGTCAATCCAAGCTTACGTTTTAAAGCAAAAAATCCTTCACGTGGTACGACTGTGTAATAACCATATTCTTCATCGATCACTTTTTCTTCGTTATTGGCAATATTTGGTACGTTAATTTTTTGACCAACTTGTAAAGTATCAGCCATTTTTGGATTAAGTTTTTCTAGCTCATCAACAGTAATTCCAAATTTATAAGCTATACGCCATTTACCCTCTTTAGGCTCTACTTGATAACTCTTAATTGTGTTTTCTAAGCTAGTGGTTGTACTTACTGTATCATACTTTGGAATATTTATCCTATCTCCTTTTCTTAAGTTTTCAGAATATAAACGGTTGTTATGTTTTTTTAAATCATCTACTGTTACATTATAAATTTTACCAATACTATATAAGGTTTCTTTACGCTTTACTTTATGAGATTTATAACCTGTCAATTTAGTAACTTGACTTTCCACAGGGTTTTCCAAAACTTTGGATTTTGGAACAATGATTACCATATTAGGTTGTAAGCTATTTTTGGCATCAGGGTTTAAAGCATAAATATCGTAAGGCGTTACCATATATATTTTGGCAATACTCTCAATGGTTTCACCAACTTTTACTTTATGTGTTTTATAATTTTGTGCATTAGCAGAGATGCTAAAAAGAACTAAAAAACTTAAGCTAACTAAAAACTTCTTCATGTATTATTTTTAAATGTATATACGTAAACCATTGCTTACTTAGATTAGACACCACAACGTCACTTAATTAATTTTGAGATTCCTTCCCGATAACTATCGGGATTCGCAGGAATTTTATTCCCACTCAATGGTTGCTGGTGGTTTTGAGCTAATATCGTACACTACTCTATTAACGCCTTTCACCTTATTTATTATATCATTTGATGTTTTTTGCAAAAACTCATAAGGTAAATTTACCCAATCTGCTGTCATACCATCAGTACTTTCCACAGCTCTAAGTGCTACACATTTTTCATAGGTACGTTCGTCTCCCATAACACCAACGCTATTTACTGGAAGCAGCATTGCTCCTGCTTGCCATACTTTGTTGTACAAATCCCATTCTTTCAATCCATTGATAAAGATAGCGTCAACCTCTTGTAATATACGAACTTTTTCGGCTGTAATATCACCTAAAATCCTAATGGCTAAACCAGGACCAGGAAAAGGATGACGTCCCAATAACTCTGGATCAATTCCCATAGAAGCACCAACACGTCTTACCTCATCTTTAAACAAAGCTTTTAGAGGTTCAACCACTTTAAGCTTCATAAAATCTGGTAATCCTCCAACATTATGATGGCTTTTTATGGTTGCACTTGGTCCTCCTGTTGCCGAAACACTTTCAATCACATCAGGATAAATAGTGCCTTGTGCCAACCACTTTACATCTTCAATTAAATGTGCTTCATCATCAAATACTTCAATGAACGCACGACCTATAGCTTTACGTTTTTTTTCAGGGTCGCTTTCTCCAGCTAAGGCTTCCAAAAAGCGTGCCGAAGCATCAACGCCTTTTACATTAAGTCCCATGCCTTCGTATTGATCGAGTACATTTTCAAACTCATTTTTACGAAGCAGACCATTATTTACGAATACACAATACAAGTTCTTTCCAATGGCTTTATTCAACAAAACAGCAGCCACAGTAGAATCTACACCACCAGATAAACCAAGAACAACTTTGTCATTTCCTAGTTTCTCTTTTAGTTCATCAACTGTTTCTTCAACAAAAGCATTAGGTGTCCAATCTGGTATTACATTAGCAATAGATACTAAAAAATTCTCCAATAATTGTTTCCCATCTGTTGTATGATATACTTCAGGATGAAATTGAATAGCGTACGTTATTTCTCCATTAATTTTATAGGCAGCATTTTGCACATCGTGTGTGCTTGCCAGTAATTCGCCATTGGTTGGTAATTTCTTAATGGTGTCACCATGACTCATCCAAACTTGTGAACCTTCAGAGATTCCCTTAAAAAAAGCTTCGCCTTCTTTTATAAAAGATAGATTTGCTCGACCATATTCCCTTGTGTTTGAAAGTGCCACATTTCCGCCAGAAAAATGCGCCAAATATTGTGCACCATAGCAAACTCCCATAAGCGGTTTTTTTCCTCGTATCTCAGAAAGATCTGGATGTAAAGCTTCATCTCCTCTTACAGAAAACGGACTTCCAGACAAGATTACAGCCTTGTAATCGTCTATGTTTGTTGGAATTTTGTTAAATGGATGAATCTCGGAATAAATGTTGAGTTCTCTAACTCTACGTGCAATAAGTTGAGTGTATTGCGATCCGAAGTCTAAAATTAATACCTTGTCGTGTTGCATGTGCAAAAGTAATCATTTGCCATTTTTTAACAACTTTTAAATTAGAAATTTTCACTTCTTTTCGACAAGTTTTTAACAACCAAAACGAACCCTTAAGCCATGGTGTCAAGAATCATCTTGATGTCTTCTTCTGTAGTGTCAGGATTAATAAAACAAAAACGTGAAACGGTTTCAAATACATCTCCTCTTTTCCATTTGGTAGGCGTGACTAACGCAAATCCTTTATCGTGGTTTTCGTAAGTCCAATTAGTATAATCTTCTGGTTGCCATCCTTTTCTTCTGAATAGTACACATGATAAGCTTGGTTCTCTAACCAACTCTACATTTGGGTTGTCTTCTATCATTTTACCAGCTATTTGAGCTAATTCTATCCCTCTTTCAACAGCTTCTTTATACCTATCTGTTCCATGTGTTGCTAACGAAAACCATAAAGGCAATCCTCTAACACGTCGTGTTAATTGTATTTGATAATCGGTTGGATTAAAGCCATGTGCTCCTTCATCCTTAAAAATATCCAAATAAGACCCTTGTTGTGAATGTGCTTTTTTTGCAAACTCAGGACGTCTATAAATAACTGCTCCACAATCATAAGGTGAGAACATCCATTTATGAGGATCGATGGTAATGCTATCTGCTCTTTCAATACCATTAAATAAATGTCGAACAGAATCGGCCACCAAAGCACCTCCTCCATATGCAGCATCCACATGGAACCAAATCTTTTCAGCATCACAAACCTTAGCAATGCCTTCTAAATCATCAATTATACCAGCGTTTGTAGTTCCTCCAGTTGCTACTACAGCAAAGAGGCGTTTACGTTGGTGAAAGGTTAAATTATTGATGGTTTCACGTAAATCTTTTCCTGTTAGTTTTTCTTCTGAGTCCACTAATAAAATATCTACATCAGCCACTTTCGCCATAGCCTTGATAGACGAGTGTGCTCCTATCGAGGTAATGATCAATCCTTTTTCCCTCTTATAAGTATCGTCTTCTCGCCAATGTTCACGAGCAGTAACAATTGCCGATAGGTTGGCTGCAGTTCCACCACTTGTAAAAACACCAAAAGCACCTTTAGGCAATCCTGTTAACGATACAATCCATTCCATAGCTTCATTTTCACAGAAAATTCCACCAGCTCCTTCCATCCAATACGCACCATGAATACTCGAAGCAGATGTCACTAAATCAAACATAATTGCTGCTCGTGTAGGCGCTGCAGGGACAAAAGCTAAATTACGTGGATGATCAACAGGAACATTTGCCTTTGCTAAATGTTGTTTCCATAAATTAAAAGCATATTCTCCTCCAATACCATCTTTTGTAATCGTATCACCAACCAAAGCCTTTAGTTCTTCTGCTTTTCGTGGTTTACCAACTTTTTGTTTTGTGTGTGAAATTCTATCAATGGCATATTTCATGACATCCATAGTCATTTCAATAAGCTCAATATCTATTTTGTGCATGTGTTACAATTCTAATATTAAAAACTCGCCTCTTAGAGGTTGCAAATTTAATACTAACTGTTGGATTAATTGGTCTCCAAACTCAAGATAAAGTTCAG
>CALZKX010000323.1 GCA_945788155.1 uncultured Flavobacteriaceae bacterium | reverse complement strand
TATTAGGACCATTAAGCGATTGTTTTGCTTATTTATGGATGAAACGAAAGTACATTAATTATGATGTTAGCAAACAAGGTTAATGAGTAATTGGCTAATATACACTATTGGTTTTGTTGCGCAAATCCTGTTTTCATCAAGGTTGGTTGTACAATGGATTACTTCGGAAAAACAACGAAAAGTAATCACACCTACGCTATTTTGGACTTTAAGTTTAATAGCCTCTTTCTTGTTATTTATCTATGGCTATTTAAGGGATGACTTTGCCATTATGCTAGGTCAAACCTTAACCTATTTTATTTACATACGAAACTTGCAATTACAAAAAGAATGGCAAAAATTTCATTGGTCTTTAAGATTCATACTTTATAGTGTTCCAACACTGGTGGCTATTTATTATTTTAACAACAATGTGATAGACAGAGATGTGCTTTTTAAAAATGAAGCCATTCCAATATGGTTACTTTGGTTAGGGATTATTTCGCAAGTAGTATTTACGTTGCGCTTTGTGTATCAATGGTTATACTCCGAATATAAAAAATCATCTTCATTGCCTTTAGGCTTTTGGTTATTAAGTTTGGTTGGCTCTATATTAATTTTAACTTATGCTATTATACGAAAAGACCCTGTGTTATTTGTTGGACATTTATTGGGCTCGGTTATTTATATTAGAAATTTAATTCTTTTACATAAACAAGATGCTGAAAAAAATTGAACAACATCCAATTATTTCAATTATTGTAATTGTATTATTAATGCTATCTATAAACATCGATGCCATTGATGTAACCATTATGGAAGCTCGTAATTTTATTACTGCAAGAGAAATGATTGCTGATGGTAATTGGCTATTAACTACCATGAATGGTGAACCACGCTACCAAAAACCACCACTCCCAAGTTGGTTAACAGCTATTTCAGCTTTAATTTTTGGGCTGAAAAATATTTTTGCGTTACGGCTTCCGGGATTATTGATGGTTGCAGTTACTGGAATAGCTTCCTACTTATTAAGCTTAAAACTATTAAACAACAAAGCACATGCATTAATCAATGCATTTATAACCATTACCTCGTTTTACGTAATTGGGATTGTAATTGAAGCCCCTTGGGATATTTTTACACATGGTTTAATGCTTGTTGCTATTTTACATTTGTTTCAATTATTCGAAAAAAAAACAAATTATTGGAAACATACGCTTATTGCTGGTGTATTTTTTGGTTTGTCCATTTTAAGTAAGGGACCCATTTCATTATACGCTTTATTGCTCCCTTTTTTATTGGCGTATGGAATTAGTTATAAATTCAAAAACTTTAAAACAAAAGCCTTTTCAATGTTTTCATTTATTATCATAGCAATAGTTATTGGTGGTTGGTGGTATTTGTATGTAAGATTGGAAGACCCAATTACTTTCACGGCAATCACCTCGAAAGAAACAGGAAATTGGGGAAGCTATAATGTACGTCCTTTTTACTACTATTGGAGTTTCTTTACCCAAAGTGGTCTATGGACAATTCCAGCGTTTATTGCGTTGCTATATCCTTATATGAAATCGCGCGTTTGCAATTTAAAAGCTTATAGATTTAGCTTTTATTGGACGATTTTTGCAGTAATTTTACTATCTGTTATTCCTGAAAAAAAGTCGAGATACCTGATGCCTGTATTAATACCAATGGCAATAAATACAGGATTTTACATTGAATATTTAATAAGAAGATTTAAAGACATAAAAGATAAAAAAGAAACCATTCCTGTGTACTTTAATTTTGGATTGATTGCATGCATTGGTATTTTATTTCCAGTCATTGGATTTGGTATTGGACCATTTTTAGCAGGAAAAATATTATGGTGGTTTTTATTGGCTTCAGTACTTTTAATGAGCATAGGCATACTCATAATTATTAACTTAAAAAGAAAGCAAATAAAGCAGGTTTTTTATTTAAGCGCTGCCTTTATGGCTGCTGCCTTAATTTCGGTGTTGCCTTTGTCTGCAATTCAAAATCAAGCAGGTTACAATCCAATATCTAATTTAAAGTTGGAATTAAATAAAGAAAACATACCTGTTTACTCACTTAACGGAATTGCTCCAGAAATGATTTGGCAATTCGGCGCAAAAATTTCACAAATAAAAACTGATACTACATATAATTTCCCCAAGGAAACTAAGTTTGCTGTTTTATCAAAGGCATTGACAAACGAAGAATTGGTTTTCTTAAAGGAATCTTTTGTTATCGACACAAAAGAAGTCTATGACCTTAACAGAAAAGCTGATGGTGAAAGAGGTCATAAAAAAAGACTGATGAGCCACCTGTATCTATTTACTAGGAAATAAAACGGTTTTTAAGATAGATTTGCAATTTATAAAATATAAAGCCAGCAAAAGCTCCAAAGGCTAAACCACTAACAATATCCAAAGGGTAATGAACACCAACATAAATCCTGCTGTAAGCAACAATTGCGCTCCAAAACAGTAATATAAAAATTAAGTTTTTGTAATAAGGCCGCAATAACAATCCAGCAAAAACTGCTGCTGCCATGGAATTTGACGAATGCCCAGAAAAGAATCCATATTTGCCACATCTGGGAGCCACATAGCGAATTAATCCTTCAAGATCATTCACCCTGCATGGTCTTGGACGCTTAAAACCATCTTTAAATAAATTGGTGATTTGGTCGGTAAAAGTAATCATTGCTGCTATAACAAAAACCAATAACAATAAGGTTTTCCAACCAAAGTGCTTGTAAATTAAAAATAATAAAATAGCATACAGCGGAATAAATGTAAGTTTATTGGTCACGACCAGCCAAAAGCCATCCCAAGTGGTATTTCCTAAGTTATTAAGAAACAAGAAAAGCTCGGTATCGTATTGTAACAACTGTTCTATCATCTAATTAATTATCATATCTACTTACTTCCCTGTCGTAAAACTGTGACGCTTCTTCTATTAAATTTTCGGTTTCGGTCAATAGTTCTTTTTCGTCATGTTGGTCGAAATCTTCAAACCACTCAACCTCGTCATTTTCAAGATTTATAATAAAACGAGGGAATTCAGTATGAATCACAAAAATGGCATTTGGTAAGTCGGTATTATCTCCAAGAATAAATTTAGGAAGTTCCATATATTACATATTGTTTTCTTCTTGCGAAATTAAACGTTTTGTTAGATAATTAAACCTAAGATACAATAAAATTGCCGCAGAGGTTAATCCTACTAAAAGCCCAAGCCAAATCCCAAAACTTCCATAGGCTTCTTCTTTTCCTAGAAAATAACTTATTGGAAAACCAATCACCCAATACGCCACAAATGTTATGAGTGTAGGTATTTTAACATCTTGCAAACCTCTTAAAGCTCCCAGAATAATAACTTGAGCACTATCGCTTAATTGAAAAATTGCAGCTGCCACTAGGAGTTTAGCAGCAATAGTTACTACTTCGGTATTATCAATAAAATTAGTGGCATCATTTAAATCTACATATATTTTAGGTAGCATATTATGAAATGTTAGGAATAGAATGGCAAAAATAAAAGCCAATCCTAGGCCTAATAAAAAAATGGAGAATGCAATTCTTCGAAGTTCTTTAAAGTCTCTTAATCCTTTTTGGTTCCCTACCCTTACCATGGCTGCTACACTTAACCCAATGGCGACCATAAAGGTCATCGATGACAAATTAAGTGCAATCTGGTTGGCTGCTTGAGGATTCTTACCCAACAGACCACTTAACCAGATAGCTCCTGTAAAAATGGCCACTTCAAAAAACATTTGCATGGCGCTAGGAAATCCAAGATTCAATATTTTTTTTATCATTTTATTATTAAGTGATAATAGTTTTATGCTAGAAACATAAGGCTTCGACTTCTTTTTATGCCTAAGTAAATACCATAAAAACAATAACATAATAACTCTTGAAATCAAGGTACCAATGGCAGCTCCTACTATTCCTAATTGTGGAAATCCTAGTTTTCCAAAAATTAATACATAATTTAAAACAACGTTAATAACATTAGCCAAAATTGTAGCATACATTGGATATTTAGTTAACGACAAACCGTCGCTAAATTGCTTAAAACCTTGAAAAATTATTAAGGGTATTAATGAAATGGCTACCAAATCTAAATATGGCATCGCCAAAACAACTACTTCTTCGGGTTGTTTCATTAAATGCATTAATGGTTTTGCTAAAAGCATTAATGCAAATAAGGCTAAACTTAAAACGGTACATAAAAACAGGCCATGTTTGAAGGACGATTTTCCTTTTTTGAAGTTTTTTTCAGAATCTGCTTCGGCAACCAAGGGTGTAATTGCGGTAGAAAACCCTATCCCTAAAGACATCGCTATAAATATAAAACTGTTACCAAGTGATACAGCAGCAAGTTCGGCAGAGCCCAATTGACCAACCATAATATTGTCCACCAAACTTACAAAAGTATGCCCTAACATACCTAGCATTACTGGAGTTGCCAGTTTTAAATTGTATTTAAACTCCTTTGTATAAATTGATAGCACTTAGTTGGTTTTATAAGGACAAAGTTAACTTTTGAATTTGGATTATTTTATTGAGTTTAAAAGTATTAATTATGGAAATTGTTAATAAAAAAAAACAGCTATTTTAACGTTATGTAAGTAAATTCTATTAAATTTACGCTTCAATTGGCTATTTTATATATACTATATTAAATAGTTGGGAAACTTTTAGCTATATATTTTAGAGGGATTTTTAATACTTACGTTAAAAGGTTTCAACAAAAAGAGGCTGTCTGAAAAGGCAGTCTTTTTTTTGCAATTTTTCTAGTAAATTCTTAACTTTAAGAATGAGCAGAAAAGTAGTTTTTAAGACCTATAACCAAGATCAGTTAAGTCTTTTACCACCC
>CALZKX010000322.1 GCA_945788155.1 uncultured Flavobacteriaceae bacterium | reverse complement strand
TTATAAAACAGCCTCGTTAGTAAGATTATTTATAAAAGCAGGTGCACATGTTAAAGTGGTCATGACACCTGCTTCCAAAGACTTCATAACCCCTTTAACCTTATCAACATTATCCAAAAACCCTGTTATTTCGTCATTTACAAATGATGAAAATGAAAATGATGTATGGAATAATCATGTAGCGTTGGGTTTGTGGGCAGATTTATTTTTAATCGCTCCAGCAACTGCCAACACACTTTCTAAAATGGCTTCTGGGAATAGCGATAATATGCTTTTGGCAACCTATTTATCTGCCAAATGTCCAATATATTTTGCGCCAGCGATGGATTTAGATATGTATAAACATGCGTCTACAAAAAACTCTTTGGAAATACTTCAAAGTTTTGGGAATGTGATGATTCCAGCTACTAGCGGAGAATTGGCGAGCGGACTAGTTGGAGAAGGTAGAATGGCAGAGCCCGAAGAGATTGTTTCTTTTATCGAAAATCATATCCTTTCTGGACTTCCACTTCACAATAAAAAAGTATTAATTACAGCAGGACCAACATACGAAGCCATAGACCCTGT
This sequence comes from uncultured Flavobacteriaceae bacterium, assembly GCA_945788155.1. GTDB lineage: Bacteria > Bacteroidota > Bacteroidia > Flavobacteriales > Flavobacteriaceae > Pontimicrobium. Next base: position 3,908 of record CALZKX010000322.1, on the reverse strand, counting down.
GCGTTTTATAGGAAACCATTCTAGTGGTAAAATGGGTTTTGAAATAGCCAAAGCTGCATCACAGTTAGGAGCTGAGGTAATATTAGTTACTGGACCAACGCATCAAAACGCAAGTAGTAATTTAATTAAAATTATTCCTGTTACGAGTGCGCAAGAAATGTATAATGTGGTACACGATAATTTTGCCGACTGCGATATTGCTGTCTTATCTGCAGCAGTTGCCGATTATAAGCCAAAATTTGTAGCCGATAAAAAAATAAAAAAGAAAGATTCTACGTTAACTTTAGAGTTGGAAAAAACTAAAGATATCTTAGGTTCATTGGGAAAAATAAAGAAAAATCAGATATTGGTTGGTTTTGCTTTAGAAACCAACAACGAACTTGAAAATGCAATTGGAAAGCTAAAATCAAAAAATTTAGATTTAATTGTATTAAATTCGTTAAATGATGAAGGAGCTGGTTTTGGTGTTGCCACCAATAAAGTGACTGTTATCGATAAAAGTGAGAATAGTGTTAATTATGGCCTAAAATCTAAAGCCGAAGTCGCTCAAGATATTATGCAAGAAATATTAAAACAATACCATGCGTAAATTACTACTTATAGCCTCAGTTTTTTGTTCGTTTATTGCGACATCACAAGAATTAAATGGTGATATTATTGTTGATGCTCAACTAACTGGTAACGAAAATGTTCAAGTATTTAAAACTTTAGAAAACCAGTTAAAGGAATTTGTAAATAATACAAAGTGGACCAATAAAAACTTTTCTACCAACGAACGTATCAATTATAATATGGTAATAAATATTACTAACTACAATACCGATGTGTTTCAAGGCTCCATTCAAATTAGATCTTCAAGACCCGTATTTAATTCATCATATAGTACGCCTATTTATAATTTTAACGACAAAGATTTCTCATTTAGATATCAAGAGTTTCAAAATATAATCTACAACCCTAATCAATTTCAATCAAACTTAGTGTCTGTATTGGCATATCACATATATATTATATTAGGTATGGATGCCGATTCCTTTGCTTTAAATGGAGGTGACGAATATTACCAACAAGCTAGAACAATTTTAAACTATTCACAACAAAGTAATTTTAAAGGTTGGAAGCCAGAAGATGGACTGCAATCAAGATTTGTGTTAATAGATAACATACTATCACCTACTTATAAAGAGTTTAGGAGTGCCTTATACAACTACCATATTGGAGGTTTAGATACAATGCATTTAAACCAAAAAAACGCAAAGCAAAAAATTTCAGATGCACTACATGAGCTCGAAATAATAAATACAAGAAGACCAAGCTCCTTTATAATGAGAGTGTTTTTCGATGCCAAAGCCGAAGAGATTGAGGATATCTTTACCGATGGCCCAAGTATAAGCATTACAGATTTGGTAGCATCTTTAACCAAAATGGCTCCAAACCATTCCAATAAATGGAGAAACATTAATTACTAAGCTTTCATTACCATTTTATATTTAAATTTGCATATCATTTCTTGAAAGAGATAATGAAACGTTTTAACTCTTAAAGTAATTATTTTTGCTTACAGCCTTATCCATAAAAAATTATGCTTTAATTGAAGATTTACAAATATCTTTCAATAACGGTTTAAGTATTATTACTGGTGAAACTGGAGCTGGAAAATCAATCCTTTTAGGAGGGTTATCGTTAATTTTAGGAAAGAGGGCAGATATTAGTAGTGTGAAAGATGCCTCAAAAAAATGTATCGTTGAAGCAACTTTCGATATAGCAAATTATAACTTAAAGAAATTTTTTAAGGATGAAGATTTAGATTATGAATCTGAAACCATTATAAGGAGAGAAATTCTCCCATCAGGTAAATCGCGCGCTTTCATCAATGACTCTCCAGTTAATTTAAATGTATTAGCTGAGCTAGGTAATTTTTTAATAGACATACATTCTCAGCATCAAACCCTTGAATTGACCAGTGACGATTTTCAATTTCAAATTATTGATGCCTTAGCTAATAATGTTCAGTTATTGGAAGATTTTAAAACAACATTAAAATCTTTCAACACAGTTACAAACGAATTACAATCATTAAAACTTCAAAAGGCCGAAGCTCTAAAAGAGTACGACTATAACTTGTTTTTATTTAACGAATTAGAAGAAGCACAATTAGTTCAGGGAGAATTATCTATATTAGAAAATGAATATGAGTCGTTAAATAATGTAGAAGAAATAAAAGAAGAACTGCTCTTATCAAATCAATTATTAGGCGAAGAACAAATAGGCATACTCAACAGCTTGACTTTGCTTAAAAATAGCCTACAAAAACTGTCAAAACTCTCAAAAGCTTATCAAGAGCTTTTCAATCGAGTAAATAGCGTATTAATAGAACTTGATGATGTGTTTGGAGAGATCGAGAACGCTCAAGGAAATTTAGAAGCGAACCCAAATAGGTTAGAAGAAATTAACCTAAAGTTACAAAAAATTCATAATTTATTATTAAAACATTCTGCATCAAATATTGAAGAATTAATTGAAATAAAAACAAAATTATCTAATAAAGTTTTAACGACTGAAACTATTGATGACGATATTCTAGAGAAAGAAAATGCTTTAAAAGCACTAAAATTAGTTTTAAATGAATTTGCCGAAAATTTACATAAAAAACGAATCAAGGCAATTCCAGATTTATCAAGCCAATTAGAAATTATCCTTGCAGATCTTGGAATGGAAAATGCAAAATTCAATATTTCGATTTTAAAACAAGAAGATTTTCTTAGCAATGGAAAAGACAAGTTAAACTTCTTATTCACAGCTAATAAAGGAGGCGAATTTAAGCCATTAAAGAAAGCGGCTTCTGGTGGGGAATTATCAAGAATTATGTTGGCTGTAAAATCTATTTTGGCAAAATATATTCAGCTACCATCTATTATGTTTGATGAAATTGATACAGGAGTTTCAGGAGAAATTTCAAACAAAATGGCTGCTATTATGCAACAAATGAGTAAGTCTATGCAAGTGTTTACCATTACACATTTACCACAAATTGCTGCTAAAGGAGATACACATTTTAAGGTTTTTAAAGAAGATATAGATAATAAAACAACTACACAAATAGTAAAATTAAATACTGATGAACGTATTGTAGAAATTGCCCAAATGTTAGGCGGAAAAGAAATGCCAACATCTGCCATTGCACATGCTAAACAATTATTGAATTAATAGTATCTTTGCTAACTCAAAACTAACTAAACATTATACAATGTCATACAATTTATTAAAAGGAAAACGAGGAATCATATTTGGAGCATTAGACCCTCACTCCATTGCATGGAAAACCGCCGAAAGAGTCCACGAAGAAGGAGGAACCTTTGTGTTAACCAATGCACCTATAGCAATGCGAATGGGTCAAATTAATGACTTAGCCGAAAAAACAGGTTCAGAAATTATACCTGCAGATGCTACTTCTATTGAGGATCTACAAAATTTAGTAGAGAAATCTATGGAAATTTTAGGTGGTAAACTAGATTTTGTATTGCACTCCATTGGTATGTCGGTAAATGTTAGAAAAGGAAGAGCTTATACAGACCAAAATTACGATTGGACACAAAAAGGAACAGATGTGTCTGCCATGTCATTTCATAAAGTGATGCAAACTTTATATAAAAATGATGCCATGAACGAATGGGGAAGTATTGTTGCCTTAACATATATGGCTGCGCAACGTGTGTTCCCAGATTATAACGATATGGCAGACAACAAAGCCTATTTAGAAAGTATTGCACGAAGCTTTGGGTACTTTTTTGGACGTGATAAAAAAGTGCGTGTAAATACCATTTCTCAATCACCTACACCAACAACTGCTGGTAAAGGTGTTAAAGGCTTTGATGGTTTTATTGCCTATGCCGATAAAATGTCACCAC
>CALZKX010000321.1 GCA_945788155.1 uncultured Flavobacteriaceae bacterium | reverse complement strand
TTAAATTCGGTTTTAGAAGAAGCGATATCTCCTAGTAAATTTGAGATGTTAAATGATAGCTTAAAACAAACGCTTTCCTTATTAAAAGATTTTCTAACATCAAGAAATGACCTCAGCAAAATGGGAGGTGATATAATATATAACAAAAACGGTCTGAATACCGATTTTATGCTAAATCTAAATGCTTTTAAAGAAAACAATAATGAAAGATTTTATGTACAACCACCTATATCAATGCATCCAGATTTTATAAAAAGTGATGTCGAATTCATCAACTATATCAAATCCTCAAAAACCTATGAAAAATTACATCAAGCTTATTATTTTAGTAAGTTAGACGAAGTATGGATTACATTTGGTCTATTAGGATTAACGAATCAAACTATTAACTTACTTGAAAGAGAACTAAAAGATAATGATTAAATTCTTTAGACATATTCGTCAAAACTTAATTATGGAAAACAAAACAGGTAAATACTTTAAATACGCCATTGGTGAAATACTCCTTGTGGTAATAGGAATTCTCATAGCACTCCAGATAAATAATTGGAACGAAAATAGAAAAGCTGAAAATGTAGAATTAGATGCTTTAAAAGAAGTACGTAATGGATTAGAAACAGATTTAGAAGACGTAAATTATAATTTGACATCACATCATAACAAATTAAAAAGTCAGCAAATTATTATTAAATGGCTTGAAAGTAATAACACTTTTAACGATACACTTTCAAAACATATTGGCAAAATTCATTTCGGCACCTATTTTCAATCTAATGAAAGTCCTTATCAAACCTTAAAACAATTGGGTATGCGAACCATTAAGAATGATTCATTAAGAAATCAAATTACAAGTCTTTATGATTTACATTATCAACAATACAATAAATACAATGCTAAATATGAAGACTTAACCGATCAACTAATTTTAGAAGCAGCTAATTATTTTAATGGAATTGATTGGCTTGGGACTAATACAAAACCTACCAATGAAGTTGGCTTAAAGCAAAATAATAAATATCCTTTCTACTTAAAGACCCTAACAAAATTCAACGAAATATTAATAAATCAAACCATGCCAAATGTTATTAACAACATTAATAAAACTCTTGCAATGATTGATAAAGAACTAGAGACAAGACAAGACAATAACTAACTAAAAATAAACCAACAAAATTCATGAAAAAACTATTAAAACTAATCGGTTTACTAATCATCATCGTTTTAGCTGTTCTAATTGTAAACACATTAAGATTAAGCTCTAAACAAGTCACTGCAAACACGCTTGAAAGTATTGAACTACCAAACGATGTATATCAAAACCTATCTAAAGCCATACAATACCCAACCATTTCGTTTAGTGAAGATGCCATTCCAGACTCAACAGCCTTTTTTGGTTTTCATCGCTTTCTGGAAGAAACATTTCCATTAACTCATGAAAAACTGTCGCTCGAAAAAATAAGTGATTACAGTTTACTTTATAAATGGCAAGGTTCAGATACCTCAAAAAAGCCAATTATTTTAATGTCACACCAAGATGTGGTTCCAGTTGATGAACCAACATTAGGCGATTGGGAAGCTGGACCATTTTCTGGTAAAATAACTGATACACATATTATTGGTCGTGGCACTATGGACGACAAAGGCACTTTAGTTGGCCTTATGGAAGCTGTTGAAAAACTATTAGAAGAATCCTTTGTTCCATCACAAACTATTTATCTAGCCTTTGGTCACGATGAAGAAGTTGGTGGAGGAAATGGAGCTGCTGCGATTGCAAAACATTTAAAAGCAAAAGGTGTAAGTGCAGCTATGACCTTGGACGAAGGTGGTTTTATCGCTGAAGATATAGTTCCAGGAGTCGACAGTCCAGTCGCCATGGTCAATCTTGCCGAAAAAGGCTTTGCATCGTTTAGACTTATTGTTGAAACTACTGGAGGACATAGTTCACAGCCTCCACGAGAAAACACCATTGGTATGCTAGCTCAGGCTATTGTAGATCTTGAAAATAACCAACGACCTTACAAGTTAGTTAAACCAGTAGATTACCAATTGGAGTATATGGGAGCAGAATTGCCGTTTTTTAAAAAAATGGCATTTGCCAATCCTTGGTTGTTTAAAAAACCAATACTTGAAGCTTTAAATGCACACACAACCACTGCTCCAACTATTATAAATGGAGGTGTAAAAAATAATGTAATCCCAACAGTAGCAGAAGCTACGATTAATTTTAGGATTCTTCCTGGCGAAACTATTGAGTCCACACAGCAACATATCGAATCCACAATTTCAGATAAAATAAAAGTTGAACCTGTTGGGTTTTTAACCAACCCTTCACCAGTTTCTAGTATTGATTCTGATGCTTTTAAAACCTTGGAACAAACCATACGCGACAGGTTTCCAAAAAGCATTGTCGTTCCTGGTTTAGTTGGTGGTGGCACAGATGCGCGTTATTTTTATGATATTTCAGAAGATGTGTTCCGTTTTTATCCAATTCGTATTGGTCCAAATAGTATGACGCGTTTTCATGGTATTGATGAAAAAATTAGTAAAGACAACTACAAAGAGATTATTGAATTTAGTTATCATTTAATTAAAAAGTTTAATTGATTTATGATTAAATTTTTTCGTCATATACGCAAACAACTCGTTATGAGCATTCTGTCATTCCGACAGAGCAAAGCGACGAGGAATCTCATAATAGGATTTCTCACATATAATTTGAAATGATAAAATTTTTAAACAATGATCAAATTCTTCCGCAAAATACGCTATAACCTTATGGAACAAAACAAAACTGGCAAATACTTTAAATACGCTATAGGTGAAATATTACTAGTGGTAATTGGAATTTTAATTGCGCTTCAAATTAATAACTGGAATGAAAACAGAAAAGATAGAGTTCAAGAAATAGCTACATTAAATAAGTTTTTGCAAGATTTAAAAGCAGATTCTATTTATTATCAGTCAAACCTTAAAACTATTAAGGATATAAATAAGCTTCATAAAGATATATATGCTGTTGGATTTCAGAATAAAAGTGACATTGTTTTTATAAAACCAGCATATATAAGAAGAGCTTTAATGTATTATCCAATAGCCAAAGATAATGACCCAAACATTACCAATAAAATTAATAATGAAGGCTTACGCGAATATATTCAAGCGTATTACAGGGAAATGAAAGGAGTCTTAGAGGCTAACAACGAGTTCGAAGCTGTTGTTTTTGAAATAAGAGCTTTCTTAAGAAAACTTAAAATACTTCGTTTAGATGCTTGGTTTGATAGTGATATGGATTTGGGAAAAGAAAGTACATTAAATAATGAAATAATTACTTCAGAAGACTTAATAAAAGTATCTAAAAACGAAGATTTTCAACAGTTATTATTCGAATCTTCTTTAAAGTTGAATGACCTAAGAGAAAGCTTAGAAAAACACGTAAAGAGCAATTCTATATTAATAACTAAGATTAAAATGTTTACTCAGATTAATGATTAAATTCTTCCGTCAAATACGCAAACAACTCGTTATGAGCATTCTGTCATTCCGACAGAGCAAAGCGACGAGGAATCTCATAATAGGATTTCTCACATATGTTAGAAATGACAAAATTTTTAAACTATGATTGAATTTTAAAAAAACACGCTACACTTTCCCCTCCTGGGAGGGGATTAAGGGGTGGGTTTCCTCCAAGGAGGAGAAAAACAAATAATAATGATTAAATTCTTCCGCAAAATACGCTATAACCTTATGGAAACAGGAAAAACAGGCAAATATTTTAAATACGTCATTGGTGAAATACTGCTTGTAGTTATTGGTATTCTCATCGCATTACAAATCAACACTTGGAACGAAAACAGAAAAGTAAAGGTTCAATTAAAATCTGCGCTTCAATCGGTCTATAATGATATGGTCTCTGACAGTCTTTTAGTGCATCGAGCAATGCCATTAGTTAATTTTCGAGATA
>CALZKX010000320.1 GCA_945788155.1 uncultured Flavobacteriaceae bacterium | reverse complement strand
TTGATTTTCTTCAAATTAAAACACCAAACTCTACTCTAAAAGGCAATTTAAAATTTGAGTACGAAAGAGAAGATTTGCAATACTTTGTCGACAAGGTAAAACTAAATGCCACTTTTGAGGATTCAGAGATTACACTAAGCGATTTGAATATTTTTTATGATGAATTTGGTAACAATCAAAAAGCAAACATTAATGTAAACCTGTTTGGCACGTTAAACGACCTAACGGCAAGTAACCTAGAATTACGCAATTCTAAAAACACAATTGTAGATGGAAAAATTGCCCTTAAAAACGCTTTTGATAATAAGGAGAATACTTTTTTAATGGATGCTAATTTTAATAGGCTCACTACTACTTATAACGATCTTTCAGCAATGTTACCTAACGTTTTAGGAACCTCTTTACCATCTATTGTAGATAGTTTAGGTGTATTTACTATTAAAGGAAAAACACTTCATACTGCAAAAAATCTAAACGCAAATATTGAGTTAGTATCAAATTTAGGGGCTTTAAATGCAGACCTAGAAATAAAAAACATCAGCACTAATGAGTCTGTCTCTTATATTGGTAATCTTGTTATGGATAATTTTAATATTGGTACATTGATAGGCGATCCAAAAGTTGGAAACATATCATCAAATTTAGATATTAGTGGTACTGGTTTTACTGCAGAAAGTGTTAACTCGCATATAAAAGGCGATATATTTAATATTGTTTACAACAATTATCAATATGAAAAAATAAAAATATTTGGGAATATTAAAAACAAAATATTTGATGGCAATTTAATTATTAATGACCAACATTTAGATTTAACTTTTAATGGTCTGGTTGATTTCTCTGAAAAAGAAAAAAAGTACGATTTTAATGCCAACGTTGGACACGCCAACCTAAGGAAGCTCAATTTTGTAAGCAACGATAGTATTTCAATTTTTAAGAGCAATGTAAGCATGAACATGAATGGAAGCAATTATGATGATGCTTATGGCAGCATAAGATTTGAAAACACCCTTTACAAAAATGAAAATGACGACTATTATTTTAAAGATTTTGCTGTTTCCTCGCGCTTTGAAAAAGACGTTAGGTTTATTGAAATCAACTCACCCGATATTGTTAAAGGAAGCCTCAACGGTAAGTTTGTATTTAAAGACATATACAAGCTTTTAGAAAACTCTATAGGAAGCATTTATACCAATTTTAAACCCCATCACATTACTTCAAACCAGTTTATCAACTTTAAATTCAATATATATAGTAAAATTGCCGAAGTGTTTTATCCAGACTTGGAATTAGGAAGTAACACCTATTTTGAAGGACGTGCTGAAAGTGATGCCAAGAAATTCAAACTAGAGTTTAATTCACCACAAATAAAGCTGAAAGATTATTTTGCAAATAATATTCATTTAGAGGTCGATAATAAAAATCCACTATATAATACATTTGTTGAAATAGATAGCATGTCTTCAAAATTTTACGATGTCTCTAAGTTTAGTTTGATAAACGTAACCAAAAATGACACCTTATTTGTAAAAACAGAATTTAAAGGAGGAAAAGGTAATACAGACGATTTTAACATGAATCTTTTCTATACCATAAACGAAGAAAATAACTCAGTACTTGGTTTTAGAAAATCCACCATTATTTTTAAGGATAATGATTGGTATGTAAATGAAGATAGAAACAGTTTCAATAAAATCGAATTCGACCGAGAGTTTAAAAACATAAATATTAGAAGTTTGCGCATGAGCCATCAAAATGAAGTTATTAATCTATATGGCGTCATAAAAGGGGCAACCAATAAAAATATAAACCTGGATTTTAAAGATGTTGAGCTTGCAAAAATTACACCTAGAATAGATAGTTTGGCTTTAGCTGGAAATGTGAATGGCAAACTAAATATTCAACAAAACCTAGGAGTTTATATTCCTGCATCTAATGTAACAATAGACAATTTTAAAGTAAACGATTTTAATTTAGGATCATTTAATGCCAATATTAAAGGAAACAGTTCTCTAACTAATTATACTGTAGATGTTAGCTTAAAAGACGATGACACCGAATCTCTTGCCATAACAGGAAATTTGGATTTTTCGGGCGCAAACTCGACCATAAACTTAAATGTTGATTTTAACCAGTTTGTATTAAACCCACTAAACCCATTTGGTGAAGGCGTTATTACCAATATTCGTGGTGAAGTATCAGGAAAAGCTAGAGTCTCGGGATTTCTTGAAAGACCACAAATAAATGGTGAGTTGAACCTAGATAGTGGTGGACTTCGCATACCCTATTTAAATGTGGATTATGCCTTCCAAGATGAAACAAAAATTGTTTTACAACAACAAAGTTTTATTTTCAATAACGCTCGATTAACAGATTCAGAATTTTTCTCAAGAGCAACATTAAGTGGTAATATAGACCATGTAAATTTCTCCAATTGGCAACTCAACCTAGATATTGATTCCAACAGGTTGCTAGTTTTAAACACCAACGATACAGAAGATGCTTTATATTATGGAAGAGCTTTTGTAAATGGTAATATTGGTGTTGTTGGACCAACAGATCAGTTGGTAATTAATGCCAATGTATCTTCCGAAGAGGGGACATTTTTCAAAATCCCATTAAACGACACAGAGTCCTTCGGCGAGAGCTCTTATATCCATTTCTTAACCAAAGAAGAAAAAGAAGCACAAATAAAAGAAGAAGTTGTAGTTGCTGAAGTCATTAAAGGGTTGGAGATGAACTTTGAATTGAATATAACCGATAATGCCGAAATCGAAATAATCATGGATAAAAGCACTGGAAGCTCCATTAAAGGTAGAGGTATAGGGAATTTATTAACACGAATTACAACCAATGGTATATTTGAAATGAATGGCGACTTTTTTATCACTGAGGGTATTTATAATTTTAGCTACCAAGGTCTAATAGAAAAAGAATTTAGAGTGTTACCTGGAGGCACATTGGTATGGGAAGGCGACCCATTAAAAGCACAAATAAATATTGAAGCGGTTTACGATAAAATTCAGGCAAATCCATCTATATTGCTCGAAAACCCAATTAATACAAGCATTCCAGTTGAGGTGAAAATTCATTTAACCGAAGAGTTGGAACAACCAAATATTGATTACGATTTAGCATTTCCAAATGTAAGCTCTACATTAGATTCCGAGTTGCAATATCGTTTAAACGACAAAGATAGTAAAGAACTTCAGGTAATTTCTTTATTAGTTACAGGTGCATTTAGGAATGAATTGAATTTTGGCTCGCAAGATGCCTTTGGGTTAGTTTCTGATAGAGTACAATCCATGATAAACGAAATTTTATCATCAGAAGATGGCAAACTAAACTTAGGAGTAGATTTTCAAATTGGTCAAAACACACCCGATTTTGAAACCAGCAGTCGTGTTGGTGTTACATTGTCCACTAAGCTAAGCGACAACATACTTATTAATGGTAAAGTTGGTGTGCCTATTGGTGGCGTTAGCGAAACTGTAATTGCAGGAGATTTTGAAGTAGAAATGTTAATAAATGAAGATAGAACATTATCGCTAAAATTCTTTAACAGGGAAAACAGCATTAGATATTTTGGTGAACAAATTGGTTACACTCAAGGCGTAGGACTTTCATACAATGTAGAGTTCGACAACCTAAAAGAGTTATTTCAAAAAATATTTAGTGGTAAAAAGGAAGAAAATCAAAAAGAAAAAACCACTAGCCAAAATTTGCTTCCATCTTATATTAACTTCAAGAAAAAAGATTCTATAAACTCGCGTCAATCCAACAATTAAGCAATAAGCTCTTAAGAGATTACAAGCGAAAACGTTTGAGTTTTAAATTTCGTTAAAATATGATGAAACTTAGCTTTTTTGTAGTTTAAGTTTATTAGTTTTACTCTTTCAAAGGCTAAAAAAATGGCAAAAGAAATTAAAAAAATAGGCGTGATGACCTCTGGAGGTGATGCACCTGGAATGAATGCCGCAATTAGAGCTGTGGTTAGAGCCTGTGCTTACCATAATGTAGAATGTATTGGTATTTACAGAGGTTATGATGGTGTTATAGAAGGGGATTACAAATCCATGGATGCACGTAGTGTTAAAGGGATTATCAATAAAGGTGGAACAGTTTTAAAATCAGCTCGATCAGACGAGTTTAGAACTAAAGAAGGTCGAAAAAAAGCCTTTGATAACTTAACAAAAGCTGGAGTAGATGCTTTGGTAACCATTGGTGGTGATGGAACTTTTACAGGTGCACTTATTTTTAACCAAGAATACAATTTCCCAGTCATGGGAATCCCTGGAACCATCGATAATGATATTTTCGGAACCATAAACACCCTTGGCTATGATACTGCCTTAAATACCGTAGTTGAAGCTATCGATAAAATTAGAGATACTGCAAGTTCTCATAACCGTTTATTTTTTATTGAGGTTATGGGACGAGATGCTGGCCATATAGCCCTAAATACTGGAGTTGGAGCAGGAGCCGAAGAAATTTTAATTCCAGAAGAAGATTTAGGTTTAGATAGACTTTTAGAATCTTTAAATAGAAGCAAGCAATCAGGAAAAACATCGAGTATAGTTGTTGTGGCTGAAGGTGATAAAATTGGAAAAAATGTATTTGAGCTAAAAGATTATGTAGATGAACACATGTCTTATTATGATGTTCGCGTATCTGTTTTAGGACATATGCAAAGAGGTGGAAGCCCTTCGTGCTTTGATCGCGTTTTGGCAAGTAGAATGGGTGTGAAAGCTGTAGAAAGTTTGCTTGAAGGTAAAACCAATTATATGGTCGGAATACTAGACAATAAAATGGAATTAACACCTTTGGAACAAGCCATTAAAGGAAAATCAACAATAAACAAAGAATTATTACGTGTGTCAGATATTATGACAACATAAAAAAATAGAAAAGAAAATATGTCAAAAGTAAAAATTGGAATTAACGGATTTGGTAGAATTGGTAGAATTGTTTTTAGAGCAACAGTAAACAGACCAGACGTTGATATAGTAGCAATAAACGATTTGCTAGATGTTGAACATTTAGCTTACTTATTGGACTACGATTCTGTTCATGGTCGTTTTGATGGAAGCATCGAAGTAAAAAATGGACACCTTGTAGTAAATGGAAAAACTGTTAGGGTCACTGCCGAGAGAGACCCTAGAAATCTTAAATGGAATGAAGTTGGAGTAGATGTTGTTGCTGAATGTACTGGAATATTTACAACTTTAGAAACAGCAAACTATCATATAGAAGCAGGTGCTAAAAAGGTTGCTATTTCGGCTCCTTCAAAAGATGCACCAATGTTTGTAATGGGCGTAAATCATAAAGACATTAAAGATTCAGATGTTATTGTGTCTAATGCCTCGTGTACAACCAATTGTTTAGCACCAGTTGCTAAAGTATTGCATGACAATTTTGGCATAGAAGAAGCATTAATGACAACCATTCACGCTGCAACAGCAACACAATTAACAGTTGATGGGCCTTCGAGAAAGAACTATCGTTTGGGTCGTTCGGCTTTAAATAATATAATTCCTTCAACAACAGGTGCAGCCAAAGCAGTTGGAAAAGTAATCCCTGAACTTAACGGAAAACTGACAGGAATGGCATTTCGTGTGCCTACTGTGGACGTTTCTGTAGTCGATTTAACTGTTAGATTGCAAAAAGACACAAGTTACCAAGCTATTAAAGACGCCTTTAAAAAAGCGGCAAATGGCGAGCTAAAAGGTGTGTTAAAATATGTTGATGAACCTGTTGTTTCTCAAGATTTTGTTGGTGAAACCCATACCAGTAATTTTGATGCTGATGCAGGAATTGAATTAAATTCAAAATTCTTTAAAGTTGTCTCATGGTATGATAATGAGTATTCGTATTCAGCAAAATTAATAGATTTAATTCAATACATTAACGATCTATAAATCAATAGTAAATTTAAGCTGCTAATCATTATCTTTGATTGGCAGTTTTTTTATGCATTAACAGTTTTTTTATGATTTTTATAGTTGATAGTGGTTCTACAAAATGTGATTGGTTAGCAATAGATAATAATGGCAATCAATTATTGGAAAAACTACGCACCAAAGGCATGAACCCTGCTATATTAAGCAAAAAGAAGCTGTACAAAACCATAAAGAAAAATACTGTTTTAAACCAGTTTAAAAACGATGTAACTCATATCTTTTTTTATGGTGCTGGCTGTGGTACCGAAAAACCAAGGCAGCTATTAAAAGACGTGCTTCACGACTTTTTTCCAAATGCAAAAGCCGAAGTAAAGGAAGACACCTATGCTGCTGTTTATGCTACTGTTGGCAGTAGTTTGCAGCCAGCTGTAGTATGTATTATGGGAACTGGCTCAAATTGCAGTTATTTTAATGGAATCAATATTGAACAACGTGTAAAATCACTTGGATTTTCAGTAATGGATGATGCCTCAGGCAATTATTTTGGCAAGCAACTCATTAGGGATTACTACTTCAATCACATGCCACAGCATTTAAAAGTATCGCTAGCCGAAAAGTACAACATGGATTCCGATGTTATAAAGTACAACCTATATAAACAACCAAACCCTAATGCCTATTTGGCATCTTTTGCAGAGTTTATGTTCCTTAATAAAGATTCAGACTATATAATTGACCTCATTAAAG
>CALZKX010000319.1 GCA_945788155.1 uncultured Flavobacteriaceae bacterium | reverse complement strand
CCATGCGGTTCCTGTTTTAGAGAACGATAACATAGTTGGTATTGTATCGACTGCCGATATTATTAAACATTTTCTAAAAATGTCACTATGATATATGAGTAATTTAATAATAATATCTAGGTCTAGAATTGAAAATAAAACGCCTTAATTTAAAGCTGAAAAAATCATTAGACAAAGACAAGGTAATAGACAAAATTCTTAAATAAAGCTAAACTACTTGCTAAGTGAAAAGACTAATACAGTTCATATTTGCTTTTGTAATATTACTGTTAGTAGTATCTGTTAATTCAAGCTCTGAGAGTGGAAATACTTTAGTGTTAACTAAAAAAGCGATAGATTTTAACCAAGTTTACCATCGCGATTCGATAGTAAGTTTGGTTTTAATCAATAAAGGAATAACTGTTGAAAATTATTTTCAATTTATAGATTCTCTAGTAAAAAAACACGATCCTTTTACGCCTTATAAATTAACTGAACACTTGATAGTGAGGGCAAATTCGTGGATTATAGATACGCTTAAAAATACCGATTATTATAGGATGATGGCAAGAGATTCATTTGTCTATAATCAAAAAAAAATGATTGTATTGCCCAAAGGCGCAACGTTGATTATTCCTGACTCTATATTAGCTGAAAAGATTCAGAATTCATTCAATAACACATTAATAGATGTTAATATCCCTGAATTTAAACTTCGTATTTATGAAGCATCCAACAAACTTTATGAATTTTCGGTTAGAGTAGGTAGAGATGAGAAAGTTTATCTAGAAATGTCGGGAAGGATAGAAGATTTAAAAACCAAAACTGGTGAAGGCCGCATTGTAAATCATGTCCTTAATCCACGATATGTTAATCCCATAAATAGTCATGAATATTTTGTAACAAAGAGAGACGATGATAGGCTTACAAAATTACCTCAAATACCTTTTATAGAAACCGAAATAAACGGCATTAGAAATGGGCAGTTAATCCATCCAACTACAAACGCTGTTACATTGGGTAAAGCTTATTCCAATGGTTGTATTGGTACTAACGAAGCAGATGCTTGGGTTATTTATTATCATGCACCTCTAGAAACCAAAATAAAAATTAGGTATGATTTAAATGTGGTTAATAAAGAGGGCGATAGCATTGTTTTAAAAGATATTTATGGTAAAAAACAGAAGTGATTATATGGTTTATAAAATTATATTAGGTAGCTCCAAAAAATGAGTTATGAAATATTTAGGTTGCTGAATTCTAGTAGTTTTAATGTCTTGACTGTGTATGTTTCTTCCATCATCTTTAATGCATATAGTTTTCCAGTCCAACGTGTTTGGTGCTATAAAATCTTTCTTTAAATTATCTCCAATGTAGTAGTAGTTCATATCTGGAAACAAGTTTTGAAAGTAGGTATAATTTGCCAAATGAGGTTTCTCAAAACCAAATTCATCAGATACGATAATATGCTCGATGTATTTATCTAATCCTAACGCATTTATTTTATTTCTTTGCTGTTCACTCCTACCGTCAGTAATCATACCAAAACGAATGCCATTGGAGTGTAATTCGTTCAGTACTTCTTTTATCTCTTTAGATAAAGATATATTAGGTTTATGAGCCCTGTAGATTTCAATTAAATCTTTAACCGTATACTTAAGGGGATTGTACTTAGCTAAAATACTTTGAAATACATTTTCTTTGTTATTATAAAGATGTAGCATGTCACCAATTATTTCATTAAAACTTGTGCCTGAATCATTAGAAATAATTAAAGCAATTTCTTTAAAAGCAGAATTTAGGAAATCAATCTCTTTGTAAAGAGTATCATCTAAATCAAAAACTACAACTTTATCCATTAGTAAAATTTCTAGCTATTACTTCCTGATCGTATCTAAGCATTAATAAATTATCTTCCCAACCACTATAAAAGGTTATATCTTTTCCAAGGAGGTATTCATTCAATATCCATAATGGATAATTTGCTCCAGCATGGTAAGATAAAGGAAATCCACCACCAAATCTTGGATTAATTTCAATACAAACAATTTTGTTAGTTGATATATGTTTAAACAATTGAATATTTATACATCCTCTGGCTCCAGGTAAAAACGAAAACTGCTTATAAATAAAATCAAGTATTTCATTTTTCTTAGTTAATGCTTTACTAACTTCTCCTGCTCTAACCTCTAGGCGCTTTCTTGGAACAGCACATTTTAAATGGTGTGTTTTTGAGTAATATAGATCACAGGTGTACTCTTTAAATTCATTAGGGTTTAGGTATTCCAAAAACAGGTATTCATCATTCACAAAATGCTTTTTTAAAAAATCATTCTCGCTAGTTATAACAAAATTATCTTTACTATTACTACCCAAGTTTGGTTTAATATAAATAGGCAATTTATATTCTTTTTTTGAATACTCTTTTGGAAAAGGGATATTTAAACTTTTAAAAAACCTATGGGTATTTGATTTATTGATAGTTTTGTCAATAAAATCAGTTGAACTAATGACAATTGTTATACCATTTTTTTTGAACAGCTCCTCATTTTGAGAAAGTGCTAATAATTCCCTATCAAAAGTAGGGATTAAAAGAGCTATCTTATTTTCTATGCAAATATTTAGAAGCTCATTTATATAATGTGGACTAGATAAATCGGGAACTTTAAAAAAACCATCGGCCAAGTGAGCTGCCGAAGAAAGTAATGGATGGCTATCGGTTATATATACTAACCCTTCAGAATAAATCTTTTTTAACTCTGTTTTAAAGAATTTTAATAAAGAAACTCTTCTTCCACCACACGTTATTAATATATTTTTATTTTTCATTTTAAATTTTTTTAATTATCTCAAAGCAGTTCAACTTGATACACGATAAAATCAAACTCAAGAATGTTATAGTCTTCGATACTAGCAGTCTTCATGGGTTTTTTAATATTACTTTATCAAAATCGTACTCAGAAGCAATTAAAAATTCGCTTCTTTTACCTCAGCCTATATCAACAAAAGAATAGTTTAAGGAAATAGTATTATTTCTTTACAATATTTTAAAGCGATACTCTTCAACTTTTAAGTAATGAATAGGTTTTTAATAATAAACCATGATTAGTCTCTTAGATGACTTAATTATTTAAGTACACTTAATAAGTGTGTATCAGGGAATAAATATGACGTAATTGGACGTCTTATTAAAAAATTAACCTGCTCTACGCAATTATAAAAGTGGTCAATAAATAAACGGAAGATCTTATTATATGCATGCAACTAAAACCATAGAATTTTTAATTGAATGACAGTTGATGGTTTAATAAGATTTTTAGGAATGCCTTGGAGGCTGAAAAACATTAGGTTTTTCGAATGTAGAATGCATTTCTTTATAAAAGAAATTTACAGATAGTTCTGATAAGTTATTATTGTTTATTTTAATACTTGAATTATTAATTACATATACTATTGGTATATTTTCACTGGTCTTGGTCTCTTTTTTAAAAGGTAAATTCTCATGCTCATCATTATGCTCATGTTCGTTACTGTGCAAAATTTTGTTTGAACCATAATGGATAGAAACAAAATCCATAACACTTTCGTTAAAATTTTCTTGATGAAAATCCAAGTGCTCAACCATGATTTTAAACTTGGAAAAGTCTTGAAAATTCATGCTGAAACCTTGAAAAAAAATCAAGCCTGAAAGTAATATTGAAAATATTTTAACCATATAATGATGTAATTTAACTTTTTTTTATTTTAAAAAAAAAATTTATCCTATAAACGCACAGTTTAATCTACGAGGAGTATTGTTTTACCGACAATCGTCATTTTATTATTGTCTAGTAGATCCATTAAAGTTACTTTCATTTAACTTTCTTGAATACAATGAGACTATCTTCAAAAAAAGTTAACCCCATAACTATCAAGATAATATAGCATCCAACCATTTAAGGGTCAATACATGTTTTATTGTATAGACTAGATTTCTATAAGAGGAAAATGTAAGGTTAAAAAATACTCATATGGGAAACTTAAACGTTTAAAACCTATATTTTTTAAAAACCCTTAAGTGTGGTAAAAAGGTTAGAGAAAGTAGTGTTGTTCTTATTATTTGATAAGACAACCAATCTGCAAGTCTGTTAAGGATATTTGCTCTTATTTCAAAACTGCTCTTGGTAACTTCCTTGCACTCGTTTATTACCCTATTAAAGTCCAAGCGCAAGGTTTCAGCAAAACCAAATGAATGTATTTCCACGTTCATTTCTATGCTGCCATAACAGCTAAGACTGTTCAAATTAAAGGAACCTATGGTTGACCACTGGTTATCTACTATAGCAGCTTTTCCGTGCAAGACCGATTTGTTCCATTCATATATTTTAATGTGATCGTGCAAAAAAGTGGCGTATAAATGCTCGGTTGCCCTTCTTACCAAAGGCACATCACTAATACCAGCTAAAATTAAAGTTATTTTAACGCCTCTTTTACTAGCTTTTTTTAATGCTTTGGACATCTTTTTTCCAGGTAAAAAATAGGAGCCTATTATAATTATTTCCTTTTTTGCCCGAAGTATCGCATTGGTGTATGCATCACAAACCTCCGTTTTACTTTTTAACCAGTCGTTTTGTATAATTCCAACAAGAGCATTACCAGCCGAATGCAAGACAGGTTTTATTTTTTTTGAGCTTCCTTTTTTAAAAAAATAATCCCTGCACAATTTTTGCAAATCCTCGGCTGCAGGACAATCCAACTGTACGGCAAAATCAAGCCAAGGCTCTAATTCTTGGATTCCCTTGTATTTATTAGCAATATTGATTCCGCCTATCACTGCCATTTTTTCATCAACAACCAGTACTTTGTGGTGCATACGCCTTCCCAGATAAAAATTGTTCAAGGAAAATAAAGGGGAAAAGAAACGAATTGATATACCGTGATGTATCAAATCCTGGACAAAACTATCTGGAAGTGCCGCACTGCCATAAGCATCCAATAAAACATAAACCTTTACTTTTCTTTGGGCAGCTCTTTTCAGGCAATCCGCTATATCATTTCCTGTTTCGTCGTCTTCAAAAATATAAGTTTGCAGATGGATTTCCTTTTGTGCATCTTCAATTAATTTTTTTAACTGAAGAAAATACGCTTCACCAGAATTCAGCAACTGTATATATCCATTATCATCATTACTATCATGAAAGTGCTTTTTTTGATTTTCTGTTGTTGATTTATGAATCATCACAATACTTATTATTTTACATCTTTTTAATATTATACCATGGCTATCATTAAATTACCCAAATAAAACGAGTCTTTTTCACTCCAAGATGTTTCATTGTTTTTGCCATTTTATTAGAGGTATAACAAATCCTATTGAAACTAAAACAATCAATCCAGCGATTATAAAAGGATAATAAAAACCACCCGAAATTAACCAAACACCTAAAATCGGTCCTAAAATTTGGCCTATGCTATTAGTAGAGCTTTGTATGGAAATATTCCTGCCAGTGTGTTCCTTTGAAATCAAGGACACTGCCGAAAGCAAATTAGGAGTCACCAAAGCACCACCTATAGCAAAAATAACAATCATCACATAAACGTAAAGCTCACTATTTAAAAAAGGAAATGCAATAAGCGATAAACTGGTTAACAACAGCCCTAAAGCTATTTGCTGTTTTGAAGTTATAAATCTTTCTCCATAAGTTGCAAAAACAGGTTGTAAAACTGCCATTACCAATCCGCAAAGCATAAAGCCAATCCCAACTTGATTACTGGAAAAGGACAATTCATCTTTTCCGTAAATTGAAAATACAGTTTCAAATAAAGTGACTACAAACTGCAATATAAAAGATAGCAGTAACAGGATAATAAAATATTTGTTAATGAAAAAACCGATTGTTTTGCTCTTGGATATAACCCTTTTCACTATTTGCGTGTTTTGCAGCCATACAATAATTGAGAGTAATACAAAAAAGCCCAATAGTGCTGCTAAAAGAAAAGGAACTGTAAACCGGTCCAGATGAAATTGACCAAACGAATAATTCCAGTGAACATCGGTCTGCGATAATAAGCCACCCAACACAGGTCCAAAAATGATTCCTGAACTATAGGCCATTCCAGACCAAGCCATAATTTTTGTACGTTGTGTATCAGAAGTGATATCGCTTAAATAAGCATTGCTTACTGGAATTATTGATGAGGTCAAGATGCCACCAATAATTCTCGCTACATAAAGCATTGTTATACTTGTAGCGAGCCCTGTAAGTACCTGCATTATAATAAAACCAATCAACCCTATAATGATGATGGGTTTACGTCCATACCTATCTGATAGTTTGCCCCAAAAAATCACAAAAAGAAGCTGAAATAAAGGATAGATACTTGTTAGTAATCCTATATGGAAATTTATTAAGTCAGCATCTAAACTGTTTTTTAAAGCTAACCGTTCGGTATAGTAGGGCAGTATGGGTAATAAAATACCATAGCCCAACATAACAATAAACAAACTTAACAGGATTAATAATATCCTGTTAAGTTTTTCATTTTTAGTCATTATTTTTTACCTATTTTTCGCTTTAACAGTTGTGCATTAATGGCCACAATAATAGTACTTAAACTCATAAACACTGCAGCTACTGCAGGCCCTAACACAAATCCTGAAGCGTAAAAAACACCTGCTGCCAATGGAATAGCAACCACATTATAACCCGTTGCCCAAATTAAGTTTTGTATCATTTTGCCATAGGTGGCTTTGCCAAATAAAATTAAATTAGCAATATCTTTTGGGTTGCTGTTCACTAAAATAATATCGGCTGTTTCGGCAGCAATATCAGAACCCGAACCTACGGCAACACCAACATTTGCCTGTGCCAATGCAGGAGCATCGTTAACACCATCACCTGTCATGGCAACAAATTCACCTTTAGCCTGTAATTCTTGCACGATTTCTACTTTTTGATGTGGTAATACTTCGGCATAATAGCCATCCAGTCCAAGTTTATCGCTAACAGCTTTGGCGGTTTTTTCATTATCTCCAGTAGCCATATATACTTTAATATTGTTCTTTTTAAAGGTTTGTATCGCACCAGCGGATTCTGGTCTAATTTCGTCAGAAAGGGCAATATAACCTGCTAATTTTCCGTCAATTAAAACAAACACGACCGTTTCTGCAGCATCGCTGTAGGCGTCTTCTGGAATGGCAATGTTTTCGTCTCTTAAAAAACCCGGACTTACCACTTTTACTTGTTTACCTTCAACATCGGCCTCAACGCCTTTTCCTGTAATGGCATTGAACTTTTCAGGTTTTGGGATGGCCACATTATCGGCCTTTACTTTTTTAATGATACCAACAGCAATGGGATGTTCCGAACTTTGCTCCAAGGCACTTGCCAATCGAAGGATTTCGGCTGTTGAATAATTATCGCTAACAGATTCTATTCGGGTAACACCAAAATCACCTTTGGTCAATGTTCCAGTCTTGTCGAATAATAGTGCCGAGATTTTTCTGGATTCTTCAAAAGCGGTCCTGTTACGAATAAGCAAGCCATTTTGTGCGGATACTGCTGTAGAAATTGCAACCACAAGTGGAATGGCAAGCCCTAAAGCATGCGGACAGGCAATTACCATAACTGTTACCATTCTCTCTAATGCATATACAAACGGAAAGCCTAAAGACAACCATACAGCTAGGGTTCCAAAACCAATAATCAATGCTATATAAGTAAGCCATTTGGCTGCTCTGTCTGAAAGGTTTTGCATTTTCGATTTGGTACGTTGTGCTTCATCAACCATTTTAATAACCTTGTTGAGATAACTATCTTTTCCTGTATGCTCAACCTTGACTTTTAAAGTGCTGTTACCGTTGATGGAACCTCCAATTACTTTATCATCCAATCCCTTTTTTACAGGTTTAGATTCGCCAGTGAGCATCGATTCGTTTAGGTAACTGGAGCCTTCGGTAATAATACCATCTGCGGGTATTTTTTCGCCGGGTTTAATCAAGATTATGTCATTTTTCATAAGATCGTCAAGCTTCACATCTTCAATTTTATCGCCTACAACTTTGTGCGCTTCAGAAGGGAGCATACTTACCAGTAGTTGCAGGGCTTTTGAGGCACCCAAAACCGATTTCATTTCCAACCAATGCCCCAAAAGCATAATGACAATAAGCGTACTCAATTCCCAAAAGAAATCTTCGCCTTTCAGACCGAATACGGTTGCCGTACTATAAAAATAAGCAACACTGATAGCCATTGAAATCAAGGTCATCATTCCAGCACCTTTGGTTTTCATCTCGCCATAAAACCCTTTTAAAAATGGCCATGCACCCCAGAAATACACAAAGGATGACAGGGCAAAAAGCACATAAGGATTTCCTGGCAGTAAGTAGTCGTAGCCAAAAAAGTCCTGTATCATTGGCGAAAAGAACAGGATTGGAATGGTAATGATCGTTGATATCCAGAATCGCTTCCTGAAATCGGCGACCATCATTTTATGGTGGTCGTGACCTGCCATTCCCATAGGTGCATTGCCATCATGATCGGAATGATCCATTTTAGAGTGGTCTTTTTTGTTGTGGTTCATTTTAGAGTGATCCATTTCTTTTTTCTTGTGATGCTCGTGATTTTCCATAATAGTTTTTATTATTTAGTGTTTTCGTAATTTTTAATTTGGCTATTTATAAGTCATTGTAAAATAACTGCCATCCTTTTCGGTGAATTTTTGAAAGGACAACAGATTTTTGTTGTTCAGTTTCTCAACAACCGTATATTCAAACTGCTTAATTCTAATGCCAAGCGCATAGGCTTTAGCTGTTAATTTAGAGCGTATTGTTTTTGTTGTATCATCAGTGACCAAACTTCTGTTATAAATTTTTATTTTGCTTTTGGAACCGAAAAAATTCAACAAGCCCGAATCAAAGTTTATTTCCAAATCTATATCCTCAAGGTTGTTCAAGTCATATAACTCCTTAAAGTTTTTTGAAGTGGTATTAATTTCGGTTGCCATTTTTTTTGGGTTATAAAAAGGAAAAACCATGACTATAGTACTGGATTCTTCAGGTTTACAGCGGTAGGAGGTCGTGTATTTGTCTGTGGATTTTCCACTTTCGTCAAAGAGCTCGGTAACCACCTCTATTTCATAATATTTTTCTGTTTCCGTTACATTTCCTATTTG
>CALZKX010000318.1 GCA_945788155.1 uncultured Flavobacteriaceae bacterium | reverse complement strand
GCACCTGCTAATACTGCTTCCTGACCATTATATAAATGAAGGAATCCTCTAACTTTTTGTTGAATATATACGGCAGCTAATTTATCTTCGAACTTTCTCCAAAACAGCATGTCTTCATACCATTTTACGTATGTTTTTTTAGTGATTTTTTGCATCGACTAATTTTAGTTTTAATTAAGCGAATTACAAAAGTAATACTTTAGTTATTAACGTAAAAACTGTTAGTAGTTAATTTTAAACGAAAACGTTAGAGAACAGATTTATCAAATACCAAGGGTAATAAGTTTTTAAGTGAGTTTGATTTTACAACTTTACCTGTTTCTCCCATAAAATAGATTTCGATTGGAGATTTTTGATTTATTTCATACTCCACAATAACTTGCCTACATGCTCCGCAAGGCGGAATTGGTGATGTTGTTTTATTAATTTGGGAGCTTGCAGTGATTACCATTTTTAAAATTTTAGCATCAGGGTATTTGGCTCCTTTATAAAAAATAACTGTTCTTTCGGCACAAAGCCCAGAAGGATAGGAGGCATTTTCTTGGTTACTCCCAATAACCACTTCGCCATTATCAAGGAGCAACGCGGCACCTACATTAAATTTTGAATATGGTGCATAGGCTTTATTGCGTGCCTCTGCCGCTTTACTCATTAAATCCTGAACTGATTCTGGCAATTCTTTTAAAGAATTATAAACGTAAAGTGTCGATTCTATTTTTACTTCTTTCATCAATAACTGTTTTACACAAAAAAACTACTGTAAAATACAATAGTTTTTTTAAAAATCTTATACACTAAATACAATATTCTAATATTCATTATACTCTCCATCTCCAAAATTAAAAGTCAAAGAAAAACGCAATGTATTTTCTAAAGGGCTTTGTACTTTAGATGCTGAAAACAGATAAGACATATCTACGTTTATGGTAGTATATTTAAACCCTGCACCTAGTGCAAAGAATTTTCTAGCTCCTTTTTCTTCGGCTTCATTAAAGAAACCAGCTCTTAAGGCAAACGAATCTTGGTATTGATATTCGGCTCCTAAAGCCCAAGTAAACTCTTTAAGCTCTTCGCTAAACCCTCCTGGAGCATCTCCAAATGATTGGAATACACCTGAAATAAAACTCACATCGGTAGATTTACCTGAGACAATTACATTATCTGTTTCGTTAATTAAAGTATCTGTGCCTTCATCGTAAGTACCGTTATTATTTGTGTCTTCAAACTCTACTTCTCTACCCAAAATTGGTGGTGTTGGCACTAATAATTTTGTAAACTCGGCAGTTACAGCCAATTTATTATACTGGTCGAAAATAAAATCGAATCCTCCACCGATTCTTAAGTTTGTTGGAATAAAGTTTTCACGACCTGCATCATCGTATTTTATTTTTGGTCCTAAATTTTGTATGGCAAATCCACCTCTCCAACGACCATTAAAGTCATTATAAGCTTCTTCTTCACTTTGATAGTACCCAGAAATATCAACACCAATGGTACTTGCAGGTGCTGGGTTCTCATCTACTCCAATAATTTTAAGGTCTGAACGCAAATAACGCAGTGCGACACCCATTGCAAATTGGTCTGCTAAACGCAATGTGTATGATAGATCCATTGTCATTTCGTTAGGTTTTGCAATTCTTGGTGTATCGTTTGGGCCATCGACCAATTCAATTTCACCAAGGCTAAAATATTTGAAACTTCCTGCAAATGCGCTTCGTTCATTAAGTCTGTTAAAATACGTTAACTGTCCTATGGAAATATCGTTGACCAGCTTACTCAAGTAAGGTGTATAACTTACACCTATTCCAGATTTTGCTGTTGAAAAGACATATTTTGAAGGGTTCCATTGTTGTGAGTACACATCGGCAGAGGTAGCAACTCCCATATCTCCCATACCTGCTGCTCTTGCATCGGCTGCAATAAGTAAAAATGGGACTCCTGTTGTAATAACTCTACTATCTCCTGAATAGGGAATAATTTCGGTTAATGTTTGTGCATTACCTTGAACGAAAAAACCTATTGTGATTAGGGCTAAAATGTAGTTTTTCATAAGTAAATGTTGATTTAAGTTGCTGTTTTAACAGCCATAATATGTTGGCAAATATAATTATTATTATAGTATTACAAGCTTTTCAAACTTTTCCACTTGTTTATTTAGTTGATTTGAACGTACTGTTAGTTTGTATACATATACGCCTTTTCCAATTTTTTCTCCAAAATCGTCCCTTCCATCCCATACAATATCTTTAGATACTGAGCTTGTGGCTTTAATACCTCCACTGGTTTGTCCATTTAAGGTTCTAACGAGTTTTCCAGAAACTGTGAATACTTGTACTGAAACGTCCAAAACCTCCGAACTATTGTGATTGAACCAAAATTCTGTGTAATTAACAAAAGGATTTGGATAATTCAACACATTATCGATAACAAGTGACTCATTTTCGTCGTACACCACAAATTGTATCTCTGAAGTAGATGAATTGTTATAAACATCCCATGCTTTAAGTGTTAGGGTATGCAACCCAGGTTCTAAGTCTCTAAACGGATACGTAACTGTTCCGTTTTGATAGTCGTCAACTTCGGTTGTATAATAATCGTTTAGCTTAAACGGATTTGTTTCATCACCATCAAGTATTGCTATAATATCGTGCCCTATTCCGCTTGCTGTATTAATACCATTTTCATCTTCTAATTTTGCTAATAATGTTGGGGCTTCATTGGTAATGCCTCCCGATACAAAGCTTTCATCGTTCATAAACAAATTGATGATTGGACCTTGATTATCTTCTGGTGCATTATTATTGATACCTCCAATTTGGATATCGAAATTTGCTCCTGCATGATCTTGTAAAGGGTTGTTGTTTTTTGCATAAAAGCTAATTTTACCGTTTCCAACTGGAACGCCAATATCCCTTGGCACTACAAAGTCGAACTCAAAAACGCCATTGGTGATGGTCGCTTGACCTCTAAATATGGTTTCTCCAAGTGTTTTAAAATCTAAAATAACTCTTTGTCCAGAATTAAAAATACCATCATTGGATAATGTTTGTCTATCTATTTCCTTATCAAAAATTGTTGCTGTAAGGACACCGTTATAATTGGTTAATATATTTCCCGACTCGTTTACTACTTCTCCCTTTATTTTTGCACGACTTAGCGCTTGTAATACATCAATATTTCCAGTTATGGGCATATCATTTACCTCGGTAAGCCTAACACTTGATTTAGGAAATGCCAATTTCATGGCTGGATCACCAATAAAAAATACTAATCGTCTTTGACTTACTCCAGAAATACGAGGGTCGTTTTTTGTTAAGCGCAACGCTTCGGCCATAGTAGGGTAATCATTTGCGCCAAAGGCAAACAAGTATTCTTCTAAAACAACATTAATCGCCACGCCTACACTTACAAATATTTGTCGTGTTGTGGTTATTAATCCAATTGCGCCACCTTTTTTATTCCAATATAGAAATTCTC
>CALZKX010000317.1 GCA_945788155.1 uncultured Flavobacteriaceae bacterium | reverse complement strand
GAGCCACCATCCACATCGTTTGCTGTAATACTAGCACTACCATTAGCATCTAATTGAATGGTAATGTCTTTACAAATCGCAACAGGTAGTACATTATCTTCTACTGTAACGATTGCTGTACACGTAGATTGATTACCGTTAACATCGGTGACTGTTAAGGTTACTGGTACACCAGAAACAATAACTTGACCAGCATTTAAAGCGCCTGGACTTTCAGTAATTGGTCCAATCCATGAAGAACTATCATTTCCAATTCTTTGCAAACTGTTTCCAGCAGCTGGAGCAGGTTGTTCGGATACACCAATATCAATAGAGGTCATTCCTGAGGCTGGGCCATCAGAGGCATTAATCACACCTTCGTAAGAGATAAACTCAATAATGCCACCTCCTATTTTTAATAATGCTCTACCTTCTTTCGGTCCATTTTCAAAAAATTGTGAACTTAAATCAGACAGATAGAATGCTATGGCTCCATAACCATTGCCTTCATCTGGAATGATTCCTGCTAGAGTTTTAGTATCGTCTAAGGCATCGTCATTATCATAGGCTAAAAGCTGATATGCTGATAAGTCTGTTCCTGAGGTACCAGCAATTTCTATAAACTCACCAATGTCTCCGCCAGTATTATCATAATGAATTTCATTAATCCAGACTTGGTCGCCGCTAACAATATCACTACAGTCAAAACTACTTGGAGTAACACTCAATGACGCAATCCCGCAATTATCGGTTGAGCCATTATTAATATCGCTTGGAGTAATTGAGGCATTACCATTGGCATCTAGTTGCACAGTAATATCTTTACATTCTGCTTTAGGAGCTTCAGCATCCTTAACAGTTACTTTAAAGCTACATTGCGACTGGTTCCCTGCGGCATCGGTTGCAGTTAACGCAACCATGTGATCACCAGGAGCTAAAGTGGTACCTGCAACCGGTGACTGTGTTATCATTCCAACATTGTTCATGATATTGATAGTATACTGACCATATGGGTTAATAGTGTAATTAATAGAAGAGCCATCACTTAAAGTTCCATTAATAACTGTTGCTCCTGTTATAGGGACACCAGTCGGTCTGGTTGACGATAAAAGACCATAGAAATTAAAAACGGCCTTACCCGTTCCAATTGCTTCGCCATCGAATGTCCCACCATAATAGTTAAAGGTATGAGTGTTGACAGTTCCACCAGAATAGTCTAAATCTCCTTTCACGTGTCCTCCAACAAAATTAACTGTAGCACCTTGACCAGATAAATAAAATGCATTACAATAAATTACTCCTGGAACTGGTTCAATCTCCTCACAAATAACCTGTGCTCCTGGAAGCACATTCACAATATCTCCTGTACTAAGGCCTATTTCACCATCTACAAGTCCGTTAATGTTTGTTCCTTCTGAAAAGTCGGGTATTAAAAGAGAGCAATTATCAATCACTTCTAATCCAGGTAGGGTAGTAAGATTGGGAAGTACTGCACCACATTCGCCTGGGTTGTTGTTGACTACAATATCTGCAGGGCAAGTAATGATTGGTGGTTCATTATCAACCAAACTATCATCATCACTATCAATAAGACCATCGCAATCGTTATCAATACCATCACAAATCTCGATAGCATCTGGATTAATAGCAGCGTTTGTATCATCACAATCGCCTTCACATTCAGAGAATCCATCGCTATCGTTATCAATTTCATTAGCTGGAACTTCACCATCACAATCATTGTCTATACCATCACAAAGCTCTGGAGCGCCTGGGTAAACTGTTGAGTCTGAATCATCACAATCAGTACTGTCTACAACATAACCATTAGGTTGATTACAAGCATCTATGGTGTCATTTGGATTACCATAGCCATCACTATCGCTATCGGCATAAAAAGTAGATGACCCTACTATACTAGGATCAGCATCATCAATTAATCCATCACCATCGTTATCTTTACCATCACAAACTTCTGGCGCGCATGGAAATACTGAGGCATCCGCATCATTCCAATCAGTTCCTCCACAAGCCATATCTGTAAATCCATCATTATCAGCATCTGGGCATGGTGGTGGTAATGAAACCGGTGCCACACTATTTCCTGTTCTTAATAATCTAACAGAGTTACCAGGGTTTAATATAAGGTCACTACCTCCTCCTGTACAAGCATTACTTAAAAAAGGATCAAGATATTTTATATAAACATTATCCGTTGGATGGTTATTTGTTATTATTAAATAATCTCCATCTGGGAGATATGATCTCCCACTTGATGTAGCGTTTCCGCATCTTGAAGACGTAAAATAACATTCACCGATGGGAGTATTGGGTGCAGGACCATTGCCAAAAACGCTACCTGCATTATTACTAAAACTTCCAGACCATTCAATGGTAACATAATTGTTCCCTGCGTATGGAAAATTTATAGAGTAACTACCTGACCATCCAACCGCGTCATAAGTCCAATTGTATGTTGTTGGGGATGTAATTATTCTTCTTTGTTCAATTAAGTTATTAGAGTCTTCATTTTTTTTTAAATTACTACTGTTTAACGATATACCATTAATTGATGGATCTACAGGAGGAATTACAGTAGGACTTAATAGGCTGGCAATTGAAGCATTAATTGAGGCTTTAGTAGTAATCTCGTTCCAGTTTTGGGCATATAAGATGTTGGTAGTGCCAAAAAAGAGAAGGGATAGCAGTAAAAAAGAAAAGAAATTTGAGCTTTTTTTGGTTGGATACAATGTAAAGTTGCGCATATTTTATGATTTTTTAGTTAAAACCAAACATGAAACAGATATAGAGTACGTTGTAGTAATTGGTGGCTGATATGCTTGCTATTAATCAACCATTTTTTTAATGATTTGCTAAATAATATGTATTCTTTTAGGGAAGAATGTTCTTATTAAGAATTGTTAAAATACAAAACAAAAAGACAAAACGCAGTATTTTCTTTCAAATGCTAAATAATTTGTTTAAAAGAAAAATAAAGTAGTATAATACTTACTTTTTTAAATCTTGAGTTTAACGTTATACTTTACAATTATTTGAAAAGTTAAAAGGTATTAGTTTGTACTATCTTTTTTCTTCTTTCTATTTTTAAGTAAATCTCCTAAAATGCCTTTTACCGTCTTTTGAGTTTTAATTTTTATACTATCGCTTTTCGTGATTGTACTGTCTTTTTGGGTTTGAGATTTAGTTTTAGTACTATCTGTTGGTTTCTGATTTTTATTTAAAACACCATCAAGCAAACCTTTTAATTTGTCTTTGCCAGAGTTTAATAGTTTTTGTTTTTCAATCTCTATGAGTTGTTTGGTTAAGTTTGAAATGCCACTGGTTAAGTCTGTTGACACATTTGGGTTAGTGTAAGTACCAGAAATATTTGCGGTTACTGGAATGGTAATTTTATTT
The DNA here is from genome assembly GCA_945788155.1 of uncultured Flavobacteriaceae bacterium. GTDB lineage: Bacteria > Bacteroidota > Bacteroidia > Flavobacteriales > Flavobacteriaceae > Pontimicrobium. The sequence continues at coordinate 5,090 of CALZKX010000317.1, read as the reverse complement.
ACTTCACTATCGTTAATTTTTCCAATTAGCCTATTTATTTCACTGCCTAAGTATTTTGCAGGAACGTTTAATACTGCTTTGTAGTTTAAAGACTTATCAAAACCATGTGAGCCTGAAACTTGAATATCTATATCTTGGTATTTAATATTGAATGGTTTTACATTTACCAAGCCATTTTCAAATGTTAAGCTGGTTTTTAAATCGTCTAGGTTTAGTTTGGTAAAATCTATAAAATTTAAGTTTTCTTGCAGTGTTTCTAGCACTTTTAGTTTTCCGGAATTAATGGATTTCACAAAAAGATGTGCAAAGGTGTTTCCTGAAATAGAGGCTAAATTTGGAGCAAACGTTTCGTTTAAATTTCCTTTTATATTTATGGTTGAGTTCAATTTTCCTTGCAGCGCATTTGCAATAGGAGCTATGTTTTGAAACAATTCTAAACCATTAAAAGACTTGGCAATATCGAAACCATCTACTCCCAAACTAACATTAAATGTTGGTGTTGTATTTTGAGTAGATACGTTTCCAGTAATTGCTAAAATACCTTCAAATAGTTTTGAGGTCAATCCTTTTAAATTGGCTTGTTGGTTATTAATTGCCAAAGAACCACTAACGTCCTTTAAATTAAGGTTGTTATAAATAACTGTGTTCACATCTGCTGTGATATTACAATCCAAAAACTCTGGGATTTTAAGAGACATTTTTTTAGATGTTGTTTTGTTTTCGGCAGCAGCGTCATCTTGTGCGACCATAAAATCTTTAACGGCAAACACATTTGAGGTGACGTTAAAATCGCCTTGAAGCTTATTTTTATTCATTAAAAAACCAATGAGATTTTTTATAGTTCCAGCAGCATTGATATCGCTTTGTCCAGTTTTTGCGCTAAAATTATTTAGCGAAATAGTTCCAGGTTTAAAGGTGACATCTGCCTTCGAGATATGAATTGGGTTTGCAATGTCTTCCGAAGAAAAAACAACATCAGTAATACTTATTGAGCCATTGTTTTTAATCCGATTATAAGCATTGGTTTCTATGGCATTCATGTCAAACGACGTTGTTAGCTTTCCTTTTAAAATACCACTCAATTGTTTCTCTAATTGAATAGGATAGGCTTTTGAAATATTGGCAAGGTTAAGTGTGCCATCAAGATTGGCATCTACTTGCGTATTATTCCCTATATTTTTAAGTATGGCAGACGATTTAAAAACATCCTGATCTATTTTAAAATTAAGTGTACTTAAATCTATGTATGTGTCGTCTGGATTTCCACTATCATTTTTTACAGAAGCATTTATGTTGATGTTTTCAACACGTTTCGGCAAATTAGGATACTTAAACGACGCATTATTGGACACCATTTTTATGTCTATGCTTGGAATGGTTTTTTCAGAGAGTAAACCATTTATTTTTCCATCTACTTTAAAATCCCCTGAAGTTTCCACATCGTTTAAATTTTTAGCATAGCGCTCAGGCATTACTGCTAAAAAATCTTTAAAAGACGATTCTGGGTTTTTAAAGCTAATATCATAGAGTTGTCCTTCGTCTTTTAGTTGTACAAAACCACTGAATTCTATAGGTAATTGATTGATAAAGCCTCTATTTTCTTTAAACCTATAGGTATTAGTTTTTAGGTTTAAATCAATTAGTGCGTCTAAGGTAATATGGTTGTTTTCAAGATAAGACGTGCTATCTATACTTAGGCTTACATTGGCTTCAGACTTGGTGTCTAATTCGGAAATATCTCCCGAGAAAACCCCATTCCCCGAATGGTTTAATCGTGTGACATAAACGATTGTATTAGAGCTTTCATCAATATAAGTAAGAGCACTATTTGTGATGTTATAATCTTCAATACTAAATTTAAATCCAGCGCTATCTTCTGTTGAAGCTTGAGGTTCTCCTGTTTTTAAAATGTCCCAATTGGTTGCTCCAGCTGTATTTTCCTTTAAGGTCATTAAGGCTTCATCAATACTTATTTGCGTAATAACAATAGGGTCGTCATTTTGATTTTTAAAAAGCTCCTTGATAGGCATTTTTAAACCAATGGATTTTGCAGTAGTAAAGGTTTCTTCTTTAAAAGGTTCCTTGTTTGTAATGGTAAGATTATTAATAGTCACCTTCGCATTTGGAAAACTGCTAATAAGGCTAAGGCTAACATCGTCAAACGCTACTTTAGCATTTACGTTTTCATCAACATAAGCTTGAACTATCTTGTCAATTTTTGATTCTAGAACAAATGGAATTGCTACTAAAATCATAATAAAAATTAACAGTATAATGCCTATAATCTTAAATACTTTCTTCATAAATGTTGGTTTATACCTATATATACGATAAAAAACGGGAAATAAGTCTTAATAAACTATTATAGCAGGTCTATTTCTTCATTAACAGCTAATTTAAATCGTTTTCTGAAAAGATACACACCTAAATATAAAAAAGGTGTATCGAGCGCTGCGATCATCACTTTAAACAAGAAGCCACTTATTAAAAGCCCTTTAAAACTTTCCCATGGTAAGACTTCAAATAAGCATAATAAAGTAAGTATGGAAAAGGTATCAATAAACTGAGAAAACCAAGTGGAGAAGTTGTTTCTAAGCCATAAATGTCTGCCTTTAGTCAATCGTTTCCAAAAATGATAAATTTGAATATCTATAAACTGTGCAAACAAATATGCTGTCATACTTGCAAATACAGCAATTGCCGATTGACCGAATACTTTTGTAAATAAGGCATTATCTACTGGAGAATTATCTATTGCTGGAACACTATTTGCCATTAGAATAATGAGTAATGAAAATATGGACGCAAAAATTCCTGTAACAACAACTTGATTTGCTTGTTTCTTACCATAAATTTCACTAATTAAATCGGTTATTAAAAAGGTAATAGGATAAGGCAAAATACCAACAGATATTTCAAATAAATTCGTTCCAAAAATTTCTATATCAAATGGATACCAATAAAAAAACTTCTGAAAAATTAAGTTGGAAACCACTAAAGATGTAATAAACAAAGCACCTAGAAGCATGTAAATTCGTTGTGCAAGGAGCTTGTCTTTTTGTGTCATTTAAAATTGTGAATAAATACGCTTAGTAAATATAAACTAATAAATTTTCTTTTAGTTAATTTGTCATTGCTTATGAATCAACCACAACAAGTTTATATATCATTAGGAAGTAACCAAGGCGACAGGTTTAAAAACCTTCAAGAAGCCATTGACTTTATTCATTTAAAAATAGGGACTGTAAAAATTATTTCCAAAGTCTATAATTCGCCAGCGTTTGGTTTTGATCCCGAAGCGTCGGGAGACGATTTTTATAATGTTTGTATGCATGTTGAAACGTATTTAAAGCCCAAAAAAGTGATGCAGGAACTTTTATCTATTGAAAAAAGTTTGGGTAGAGTAAGAAATGGCCAAAAAAAATATGAGGCACGAACTATAGATTTGGATATTTTGCTTATTAATGATGACATAATTGACACAAAAACACTTAAAGTGCCGCATCCCGAAATGCACAAAAGGAGGTTTGTGTTACGACCTTTAAACAATATTGCACCAAATATTGAGCATCCAAAACTAAAGAAAACAGCAAGTGTACTTTTAGAAGAATGTGAAGACAATAGTGAGCTAGAAGGCATTAATATTTGGTTAAAAAACCCTAGTAAAGTATTTAATTTTTCCAAACATAATTATATTGCCATTGAAGGTAATATTGGTGCCGGAAAAACAAGTTTGGCCAAAATAATAGCTCAAGATTTTAATGCCAAATTGGTGCTAGAGCGTTTTGCAGATAATGCCTTTTTACCAAAATTCTACAAAGAGCCAAAGCGTTATGCCTTTACGTTGGAAATGTCTTTTTTGGCAGATAGGTACCAACAAATAAGTGACGATTTATCACAACTCGATTTGTTTAAAGATTTTATTGTAAGCGATTACGATGTGTTTAAGTCGCTTATCTTTTCTAAAATCACATTACCTGAAGACGAATTTATCTTGTATAGAAAGCTATTCTATTTGATGTATAAAGATATTGCCAAACCAGATTTGTATGTGTATTTATACCAAAACACTGAAAGATTACAAGAAAACATTAAAAAACGCGGACGTGATTACGAGCAAAACATTGAAGACGACTATCTAGAGAAAATCAATGCTGGTTATTTAGAGTTTTTAAAAAATCAAACAGAGATTACAGTCAAGATTATTGATATATCTGAAAGGGATTTTGTTAAAAACCGGAAAGATTATCTTTGGGTACTTAATCAAATTTGCAACGATGAAACATAGACTTATTCAATCACCAATTATATATATTGTTGGGATGAAGGCAACCATGTCTTTTAACACCATTAGTGAAGACACTGGTAAGTTGGCAAGACAGTTTATGCCAAGGTTGAAAGAGGTTAAAAATAGAGTAGATGATAACATGTTATCACTACAAAACCATGATAATTTCGATTATAATAATATTCCACCAACCATGACTTTCGAAAAATGGATTGGTGTTGAGGTCGCTAATTTAAATAACGTTCCTGAGGGTATGGAAACGCTTACCATAAAGTCTGGAAAATATTTAATAATTGACTTTAAAGGCGCAATGCAAGAGTTTGTAAAAAACTGGCACTATCTGCATTCGCAATGGTTACCAAATTCTGAATTTGAGCTAGATAACAGACCTCATTTTGAAAAACTAAGTCCAAGTTATAATCCTATGAATGCTGTAAATGAGGAAGAGATTTGGATGCCTATCAAGTAAGCTTGCAAAACACATCCCAAATCACTACACCAGCACTCACCGAAATATTCAACGAATGCTTTGTGCCATATTGCGGTATTTCAATTACCAAATCACTTTCAGTAACAACTTCTTGTTGCACACCTTTAACTTCGTTACCAAAAACAATAGCGTAAGTTGTGTCGGCTTCTGGTTGAAACTCATTTAGCATCGTAGCATTTTCGGCTTGCTCAATTGAGATTATTTTAATACCATCTGTTTTCAATGTGTCAACTAATGCAACCGTATCGTCAATGTATTCCCAGTCAACAGTTTCGGTACTTCCCAAAGCAGTTTTATGAATGTCTTTATGAG
>CALZKX010000316.1 GCA_945788155.1 uncultured Flavobacteriaceae bacterium | reverse complement strand
CCATAATCTAGTAAACTATACATCGAAGGAATGTCTCTTGAGTCATTGGGATCAAACCCATCAACAAAAATGATAGGTTTATCAATCACAGCTGTATTACCACTATAAAATATTTTGTATTCTGCACTACCTAATAAGGGCATGCTTTCACCAAAGCCTTGGTATGGAATTGTAGCGTCAATATTTAGTATGGCGCTTTCTATTTGTGCAATTAAAATACTAGGGAATAAAATTAGGATGAGGTAGTAATTGTTTTTCATAATATGATGGAATAATAGCATTTAAATATACAAAAGAAATATCGAAAAAAGCAAAAGAAAAACCCTTAAGTAGTTCGCTTAAGGGTTTTATATGTAATTCATTTTTAAATGCTTATCCTAAAAATGGATACCTATAATCGGTTGGTGTTACAAATGTTTCCTTAATCATTCTTGGAGAGACCCAACGTAATAAGTTTTGAGCAGAACCAGCCTTATCATTTGTTCCTGATGCTCTGGCGCCACCAAATGGCTGTTGGCCAACAACTGCTCCAGTTGGTTTGTCATTAATATAGAAGTTTCCAGCACTATTTTGAAGCACTTTTGTAGCTTGCTCAACTGCGTATCTATCTGTTGCTAAAATGGCTCCTGTTAATGCATATTCACTAGTTTCATCAACCAATTTTAAAGTTTCAGAATAGTCATTTTCATCATACACATAAATAGTCATCACAGGACCAAATAACTCTGTGCACATCGTTGTGTATTTTGGGTCTTTAGTCACAATTACAGTAGGTTCAATAAAATAACCTTTACTTTTATCGTAATTTCCACCAGCAATAATTTCGGCATCTTTATCGGCTTTAGCTTGGTCTATATATTTAGCTAGCTTATCAAAAGACCCTTCGTGAATCACTGCTGTAATAAAATTGCTCAAGTCTTCGGGAGAGCCCATTTTAAACGACTTGATATCTTCTAATAAATAGTTTTTTACATCACTCCATAAATTTGTTGGAATGTAAGCTCTTGAAGCTGCACTACATTTTTGTCCTTGAAATTCAAATGCACCTCTAGAAATAGCTGTTGCTACTTGTTTTGCATTGGCTGTTTTGTGAGCTACAATGAAATCTTTTCCACCAGTTTCACCAACGATTCTTGGGTAGGTTTTATAATTATGAATGTTATTTCCTATTTGTTTCCAAAGCTCTTTAAAGATAAATGTTGAACCTGTAAAATGTAACCCTGAAAAATCTGGACTAGCCATTACAGTATTGGTAATCATTACTGGATCACCAAACACCACATTAATTACACCAGGAGGAACACCAGCTTCCTTAAATACATCCATAATAACTTTAGCTGAATAGACTTGGCTGTCGCTAGGTTTCCAAACTACTACATTTCCCATTAACGCCATGCAAGAAGGTAAATTTCCTGCAATAGCAGTAAAGTTAAAAGGTGTTACAGCATACGTGAAACCCTCCAATGGTCTATATTCAACTCTATTCCAGGCGTCACTTGTGCTTTCAGGTTGTTCCATGTAAATATCAGTCATAAACTGTACATTGAAACGCAAAAAGTCAATTAGCTCACAAGCAGCATCTATTTCAGCTTGATGAACCGTTTTGGATTGCGCAATCATTGTTGCTGCGTTTATTTTTGCTCTGTATGGTCCAGCAATTAATTCGGCTGCTTTTAAAAAGATGCCTGCACGTTGTTCCCAAGGCATTTCTGCCCAAGATTTTCTTGCCTCTAAAGCTGTAGCAATTGCTTCTTCAATATGAGATTGTTCTGCAACATGATATTGACCAACTATATGTTGATGGTCGTGTGGAGGAGACATGGTTCTTGTGTTCCCAGTAGTAACATCTTTGCCATTAATGTACATTGGTACATCGGTATTACTATTAAACATTGTTTTATATGCTTTTAAAACAGCATCGCGTTCTGGAGATCCTGGAGCATAGCCTTTTACAGGTTCGTTGACTGCAATTGGTACGTTGAAGAAACCTTTTCCCATAATATTTTTTAGTTTTTATAATTGTTAAAAATGACTGCAAAGTTACAATTTTTTTGATGATATTTTGTAAGTTGCTCAATGGTTTGCAGACTTAAAAATTTATGTGTACAGTAACCCTTATACCAACTGGAAATACCAACTTTGTTTTAACTTCAAATAGAGATGAAGCACCTCATAGAACAACATTGTCTCCAGATTTTTATACCATTGAAAACACAAAACTATTGTTTCCTAAAGATGAAGTCGCAGGAGGTTCTTGGATTGGAGTAAGCGAAAAACAACGTGTGTTGTGTGTGTTAAATGGAGGGTTTGAAATGCATAGACGAAAAGATTCGTATCGATTAAGCAGAGGGATAGTAATGAAAGATTTACTTGTGTCGAATAACCTAGATAAATCCATTGAGGATTATAATTTGTATGGTATTGAACCTTTTACTTTAGTGATTGTTGAATGGAATTCTACCTTGGAATTTAAAGAACTCGTTTGGGATGGTACTAGAAAACACTTCAGTAACTTGCCTTTACAACCAAAAATTTGGTCGTCATCTTCTTTGTATAATACCGAAATGAAAAAAGAAAGGTTGCAATGGTTTAAAGATTTTAAAAATGAAAATAATTTGTACTCAAACTCTATTTTGAAGTTTCATAAAACTGCTGGAGAAGGCAATGAAGATTTTGGTGTTATTATGGATCGTATTTTTGTTAAAACCACGAGCATCACACAAATAAAGAAAAACGAAAGCGAGGTTGTTATGACGTTTGAAAACCTCCAAACGAATTCAAAAACAGAACATAAATTTCAATTTCCCATTTCTATAAATGACTAATTCAGGAATCATTTTAACATTGGCCTATCCTGAAACCATTGTTATGGTAGCTGATGAGTGGTACTCACCTTATTTGCGTTTTTTAGGTGTTGGTAAGAAAAATTATGTACGAGCTGGACATAATGCAATTGTATTAATTGATAAGTCTACTGGTGTTTTAGAATATCACGATTTTGGACGATATATTACGCCAATTCCCAATGGTCGCGTTCGTGGAAAAGACACAGATCATGAATTGGATTTTCCAATTACCGCTGTTATTGATAATGATGAAATTGAAAATCTAAATGACATTTTGATTTTTTTGTCCACACATCCAAAATTAACCCATGGCGATGGAAAATTAATAGCATCGGTCTGCAATGCGATTGATTATGATAAAGCTCGAAGTCATATTACCAGAATGCAAAACAGGCATTTTATTCGTTATGCAGCCTTTATCAAAGATGGTTGCAATTGCGCTAGATTTGTGACAGATAGTTTAATTGCATCGGTAACCGATTTTAAAACTAAAGAACGTTTAAAAAAATCAAAAAAATTTACTCCAAGTACCATTGGAAACGTCATTATTGCTGATACTGAGAACTATGTATATGAAATTAGTGAAGAAGGCAATATTACAACATATCAATCTTCAGTAAAAAAAGATAATAGACGTTATTTTTTGGATAGGTTGAAGCAACATAAACCAAACTTTATAGGAACATTAAAGCCTAAATATATTGAAATTAAAAGCCATCATGCACAATGGTTAGATGGTATTGCTGCGGGTGCCTGGTTTGAATTGCACCTTACTGATGTTGAACATGAATACAGGTTTAGACGTGTGTCGCCTCATGGTAATATCGATGTTGATGGGTTGTATAAAGTGGACAATACTAATTTTAACTATCAAGAAACTTACCGTTTTGTGCATTATTCAAATTGTGCATTCTACCATATTGAGCAGCAACAAAAAATTTATAGGTTTGATTTTATAAAGAAACTTAGTTAAGTGCAAAAGGAGCACTTAGTTTAAAAGTAGGAATTACAACACTAAATTTATTTGTATTGGTAAAATTTACCATATTATAATGCCCTTGCATGGCACCAAAAGGAGATGCTAGTAAGCAGCCTGAATTATAAGTATGAGATTCGCCTGGTTTTATAATTGGTTTTTTGCCAATAACACCTTCGCCTTCAATAATTTCGTCATTGTTTAAGGCGTCTAGAATTTTCCAGTATCTGGAATTTAATTGTACAGAGTCTTTACTTTGATTTTCTATGGTAACTTTATATCCAAAAGCAAAGTGTACTTTATAATTTTTATAAAAAGTACCTTCAAAATTTGTTTCTACCGAAATTTTTATGCCTTTTGTAACTTGTTGTACCATGATTGTTTTTGAGTAAAAAACACAATTTGATTCTATCAAAAATACTAAATAATTGTGTTAGAATTTCAAAATTCCTGTTTCTATGGTAATTTTAACAATTTAATGGACAATCAGTTAGTAATAGTCGTTGACGAGCCTTCACCAACACCAATAAGGCGGTCATATCGAGCACTAAGATTGCGGTAATAAACTAAAACTTTATAATTGTTTTCGGTTACATCAAAGTTTCCGCTAATGGCACCTTCATCCAAATCTCCGTTTTCGTTTACTATAACATACTTGTAATTATAAAAGCCTTGCTTTAAAATTAGTGAAGTTTCGTAATAACCAGATGCTGGATTAAAAGTCATTTT
>CALZKX010000315.1 GCA_945788155.1 uncultured Flavobacteriaceae bacterium | reverse complement strand
TCACTCAGAATGACAAATAAATGTTTAAAATAACCCTCCTTGAGTATTCCCTTTGATTCTGCCTAGATGCTTGTATGCTTGTTCCGTTACTTCACGACCTCTAGGTGTTCTCATAATAAATCCCTGCTGGATTAAAAATGGTTCGTACACTTCTTCAATGGTTTCAGCACTTTCACTTACAGCAGTTGCAATGGTTGTAATACCAACAGGGCCTCCTTTAAATTTATCAATTATGGTCGTTAGGATTTTATTATCCATTTCATCCAATCCATGTGCATCTACATTTAGAGCCTCTAAGCTATATTTAGAAATCTTAATATCAATATTTCCGTTCCCCTTTATTTGTGCAAAATCTCGGACACGTCTTAATAAAGCATTTGCAATTCTAGGCGTTCCTCTACTTCGCCCTGCAATTTCGATAGCTGCTTCCATAGAGATTGGTACTTTTAATATGTGAGCACTTCGCTGTACAATGGTTGACAACAATTCGGTGGAGTAATATTGTAACCTACTACTTATTCCAAAACGTGCACGCATTGGTGCGGTTAATAAACCTGAACGCGTGGTTGCTCCTACCAATGTAAAAGGGTTTAAGTTTATTTGAACAGACCTTGCATTAGGTCCTGTTTCAATCATGATATCGATTTTAAAATCTTCCATAGCTGAATATAAATACTCTTCAACTATTGGGCTTAACCGATGGATTTCGTCTATAAACAAGACATCACGTTCTTCAAGATTTGTTAGCAAACCAGCTAAGTCTCCTGGCTTGTCTAAAACTGGCCCAGAAGTTACCTTAATGCCAACATCCAACTCGTTGGACAAAATATGTGCTAAAGTGGTTTTTCCTAATCCTGGAGGCCCATGGAACAGTGTGTGGTCTAAAGCATCTCCTCGTAAATTTGACGCTTCGACAAACACCTTTAAATTCTCTAACACCTGATCTTGCCCTGCGAAATCTTCAAAGGACAAAGGCCTTAAGGCTCTTTCAATATCATGTTCTTCTGAAGAGAGATTTTCGCTTGATGGATTGAGGTTTTCGTTCATGTTCATTTTCCACGAAAGTGGTAATCTTTTTTTTATATTATATGTTAAAGATACTTAGACTTAGTTTTATGTATCAAAAACATTAATTGAGCTTGTAAGCAAATATAAAGATACTGGAGCAAAATTCAGTATAAAAAAAGCCTCTCGATTATTGAAAGGCTTTATATTATGATTTTAGTTTCTCGATTATGAGACTCCTACTCAGTAGGAAAATTAATGTTGAAGCTCTTCTTCTCCTTCTTTTAAGGGAACATTTTGGGGCACAAAGTCGTCGTCATGTCCTGGTTTGCTATAGTCGTAAGCCCAACGATGCACATGAGGTATTTCACCTTCCCAGTTACCGTGAATGTGCTTAATTGGCGCAGTCCATTCAAGGGTATTCGATTTCCAAGGGTTTTGAACCGTTTTCTTACCGTAGAATATACTATAAAAGAAATTCCATAAGAATACAATTTGAAATACTCCTCCAATTATAGCAAATAATGTTATTATCACATTTACATTAGATAGATCATCAAATAATGGGAAATTACTATTGGTATAATAACGTCTTGGTAATCCTGCCATGCCTATAAAGTGCATTGGGAAAAATACGCCATAAGCACAAACTGCTGTTACCCAGAAATGTATATAACCTAAGTTTTTATTAAGCATCCTACCAAACATTTTAGGGAACCAATGATAGATTCCTGCAAACATTCCATAAAGCGCAGAAATACCCATTACTAAGTGGAAATGAGCGACTACAAAATATGTATCGTGTACGTTAATATCTAGAGCACTGTCTCCTAAAATAATTCCTGTTAAACCTCCAGTGATAAATGTTGACACCAAACCAATAGAAAACAGCATCGCTGGATTAAATTGGAGGTTACCTTTCCAGAGGGTTGTTATATAGTTAAAAGCTTTTACGGCTGATGGAATTGCAATTAATAATGTTGTAAATGTAAATACCGAACCTAAGAATGGATTCATTCCAGAAACGAACATATGATGTCCCCAAACAATGGTTGATAAGAATGCAATTGCTAAAATTGAAGCAACCATAGCACGATAACCAAAAATTGGTTTACGTGAGTTTGTAGCAATGATTTCGGAAGTAATACCTAATGCAGGCAATAATACTATATAAACTTCAGGGTGGCCTAGAAACCAAAATAAGTGTTCGAACAATACTGGAGAGCCTCCTTGGTAATGCAATACTTCGCCTTGAATAAATATATCTGATAAGAAGAATGATGTACCAAAACTTCTATCCATTATTAGTAATAAAGCTGCAGATAATAATACTGGAAAAGATACTACACCAATAATTGCCGTTACAAAAAATGCCCAAATGGTTAATGGAAGTCTTGTCATAGACATTCCTTTTGTACGTAGGTTTATAACAGTAACAATATAGTTAAGCGATCCTAATAGTGATGATGCAATAAAAATTGCCATGGACACTAACCAAAGTGTCATACCTGCTCCTGAGCCTCCTTGCGCCATTGGTAAAGCACTCAATGGTGGGTAAATTGTCCATCCAGCTGCTGCAGGCCCTGCTTCAACAAATAATGAAATAACCATAACGACACTAGAGAGGAAAAACAACCAGTAAGATATCATATTAAGAAAACCAGAAGCCATGTCTCGTGCACCAATTTGCAACGGAATTAAAAGGTTACTAAACGTACCACTTAATCCAGCTGTTAGTACAAAGAACACCATAATGGTACCATGTATTGTTACTAATGCTAGATACATATCAGCATCCATAACGCCTCCTGGAGCCCATTTACCTAGCAATGCTTCAAAAATAGCATTTGGTTCTTCTGGCCATGCAATTTGCATACGAATCATTAGTGACATAATTACACCAACAACTCCCATAATGGTACCTGTGATTAGGTACTGCTTTGCAATCATTTTATGATCTTGACTAAATATGTATTTAGTTACAAAGGTTTCTTTATGATGATGTCCGTGGTCGTCTTCGAGAGCGTGAGTATCTGCGTGTGCTGACATAATCTATATGTGTTTTATTCTTTTATTTTAATTAATATTGAACCAACGAATTTTTAAAGACTTTTTGTTCTTTAATCCAAGCATTATATTCTTCTTCAGTTTCAACAATTATTTTCATTTGCATATTATAATGCGATTTACCACAAATTTTATTGCAAAGCAAAAGGTAGTCGAACTCATAAGGGTCTAAGGCTTCTTTACCATTAGCTGCCAGAGTTTTGCTTTTCTCGGTTCTAATTTTATTAATATTGGCGACTTTTTCAACCATTTCTGGGGTCTGTCTCATTTGGGCTGTTGTCACCGTTGGTGTAAAAGCAAATTGAGTAATCATGCCTGGAACAGAGTTCATTTGTGCTCTAAAGTGTGGCATATAGGCAGAATGTAATACATCTTGTGAACGCATTTTAAATATTACTTGTCTTCCAACTGGTAAATGCAATTCGGTAGTAATGATATCGTCTTGAGCATTTGGGTCTGATTCGTCTAAACCTAAAATATTAGCATTGTTAAGATTAATTAATCTTACGTTTGCTTCACCCAATACATTATCTTCTCCTGCATATCTTGCTTTCCAGTTAAACTGTTGTGCATATAATTCAATTACAATAGCATCTTCGTCTTCTTCATAATTCATTATTTCGGACCATGTAAATAATCCGTAGATAATTAATCCTGCTAGTGTAACTACTGGAATTGCTGTCCAGATGATTTCTAGTTTATCATTATC
>CALZKX010000314.1 GCA_945788155.1 uncultured Flavobacteriaceae bacterium | reverse complement strand
TTACTTTTTGATTTGCAGGATACACATTCCAATCTTTTGGATGATCTAAACCAATCGAGCCATCAATATTATCTCTTCCAGCCTTTACAACTACTTCAATGTCTTTTTGCTTGTCGTTTTCAAAAATAATTACTTTATTGCTTATGCTTGCAGAGACTTCAGGAATGATTTCGAAGGGTCTGTACAACTCGCCTTTATCTAGTTTAGAATAACGATACACCACATTTTTGGTTATGGTTATTGGCGAATTGTTTATTTGTAAATTGAAGTTGACTGTTAAACCTCTTGGTGTTTCAGGATTTCCTATTAAGGTTTGATTATTTACCTTGTACATTCCTAATGTACCTTTGTTTTGTAACCAATAAGGTGTTGTGGTCTCTATGTTTTGAGGTAGTGTAATAGGTTGTTTAAAAGTGTTCTTTTTATTGAATGCCAATGGTTGATTTTTTTCGACAGAATTATCTTCTGAAGATATGTTATAGGATACTAATGTAATGTTGGCATTACTTCTATTGAGTGTTTCAAAATTTAGTATAATATCACTTGCTTTACTAGTTGTAGGTGTATTGGCCGAAACTTCCAGATACAATCCTGCAGAAGCTTCAATAATGCTTTTTAACTCTTTGGTTTTTATGCTTTTCCAGTGTTTGTCTTCAATGTTTTGTAGAAGCTTGTAAGCATTCAGTAAATCGTTTAAATGAACAGAAGGGTCTCTAAAGTTGAAGTTTTTTTCAACGTTATATAAAATATCTCCAACTGCTTTCCCACCTTTAACACGACTCCAAGATGTATCGATTCCAGAAAAAATGTTACTTGTGTCTTCTGGGAAATCACCTTTTAAAAATTCTATATATTCTTGCTCGGAGCCTCGAGTGCTTAAACGCCCAAACCCTTGACTTAAATGCTGGCTGCTAGCCAAAGATGCAATTTCGTTGTTGGACATTCCTTTAAGCTTAAAGTACACACCTACATCAATGCTTAACATGCCTTTTTTATCGACTTTCTCAAAATTTTCTTGGCTACCATAACGCCACCAAGATGTATTATAGAATAAGCGTTTAGGTTGCCAAGTATTAACATATTTTAGTTGGGTTGAAAATTTGGATTTATCATTAACTAAATCAAAAGCTTCCATACTCAATAGTGCAGAACTTGTGTGATGACCATGAGTTTCCCCAGCTCTTCTGTGGTCAAATCGGTTTATTATTACGTCTGGCTTAAATTGTCGAATTGCCCAGACTACATCACTTAATACTTCATCTTTGTTCCAAATAGCTAAAGTTTCATCAGGGTGTTTTGAGTAACCAAAATCATTAGCTCTTGTAAATAGTTGTTTGCCACCATCCACACGTCTTGCAGCTAATAATTCTTGCGTCCTTATTACTCCTAAAAGTTCTCTTATTTCAGGACCAATAAGGTTTTGTCCTCCATCACCACGCGTTAATGATAAGTACGCTGTTCTAGCCTTTACATGATTTGCCATGTATGATATGAGTCGAGTATTTTCATCGTCGGGATGTGCCGCTACATATAAAACCGAGCCAAGAAAATTTAACTTTTGAACAGATTCATAAATTTCAGAAGCGTTTAATTTTTTTGGTTGTTGTGAATGAGAATATAAAATAAAAGTGACTGCAAAAAGCGTGGCTAGTAAGGTCTTTTTCATTGTTTGGCTGTTTGTTGGTAACCAAATATATAAAAGAATGGTAGTGTAAAGGTTGGTTTTAGTGTTTCTTTAACTAATGTGAGGTAGCTACAGCCATTTTTTTCGTTTAAAGTAGAATAACATCCCAATAAATAGTATAAGCATAATTCCCCAAAGGATGAAATAACTGTATTTATATTGTAGCTCAGGCATATTATTGAAATTCATACCATAAATTCCAGCAATGAAGGTTAGTGGAATAAAAATAGTAGCGATAATTGTAAGTACTTTCATCACTTCATTCATTTTGTTACTAATGGTGGTCATGTACATATCCATGAGTCCCCAAATCATTTCCCTGTAAATATCAATATTTTCGGATACTTGAACAATATGGTCGTAAATATCTCTAAAGAAATGAATGGTTTTTTTATGAATGAGTTTATGCTCAATTTTTTCAATACGATTGATGATTTCCCTTAAAGGGAAAATGGCTTTTCTTACCCTTAGCACTTCGCGTTTAAGTGATTGTATTTCGGCGGTGATTTCTTCTTTTGGGTTGCCGCCAAAGAGATGGTCTTCCAGCTCTTCAATTTTATTTCCCATTGTTTCAATAATTTCATAGTAATGATCTACTACAGAATCTATGAGTGCATAGAGTAGGTAATCGGGTCCTAAATTACGGATTCGCCCTTTTTTGGCACGAATTCTATCTCTAACCGAGTCGAAAACATCGCCATCGGCTTCTTGAAATGACAATACATAATTGGAACCAAGAACAAAGCTTACTTGTTCAGACACAATAAGGTCATCTTTATCGTAATACAGCATTTTTACAACTATAAATAAGTAGCCTTCATATTCGTCTATTTTTGGTCGCTGTGAGGTGTTTACAATGTCTTCGAGTATCAATGGGTGTAACCCATAGTGATCACCAATCTTTTCAATTTCATTAATATTGTTAAGCCCATTTATATTGATCCAAGAAACCGAATCGGTTAATTTATAATGAGCGACATCTTCAATATGTTTAATCTCTTTTTCTTCAACATAGTTTGTATTATAATCAAAAGATTCAATAAATAATTTTGATGTTTTATCACCTGTGTAAACTAAAGTACCAGGAATTTGACCAACGTGTTTTTTGTATTTTGTGGTTCTTTTTTTTGTCATAAGGTTAAAGCACTAATGTTATAAATATACTATTTAAACAGCATCGCTACCATCGTCTATGGCATCTTTTTCAACCAAAGTCACTGCTTTTTGTAAAATTAAGTTATTTGGATAAGTTACTAAATCGCCATTGTCCAATCTTAAATGTAATTGAAAAGCCCGAATATCTTCAATAATAGCTTCTATTGGAAAATCTTTATCGTGTATTTTAATTTTATCTCCTACCTTATATGGAAATGAAAAAAACATAATAACCCCTGAAGTGATGTTGCTTAAAATAGACCAAACTGCAAACAGAGCGATACCAATTACGGCAAATACCGAAGAAAACACTAAGGATAAATCCTTTGGTTGAGCCCCAAAAATAAAGGCTTCAATTAGTAGGGCAACAAGAAAAAGAGTAACAGTTACATACCTACTAATAAGTTTAATTCTAGCTTCATTAATTCCACTTCTTTTTCCTATTTTATAGATAGTGGTTTTAATAATGAACCGCAAGGAAAACAATATTGATAATACAATTAGGGTATTAATCAACTCAATTTTATAGGTTGCTAAGAAGTTGGTCATTTTTATAATGTTTGTATAAAGATAAAAAAGTTGCTAATCAAAAAAACTATTTAAGTTTAAGGGTTTTTCGCAAAACACTATCCTTGCTACTTTTTTTATTCCAATAAGGTGATTTAATGGTGACTAATTTTGTTGCTGTTGTTGTTAGTATTTCAGTGCCGCTTTTAAACGATTCTGTCCAATCTAATATTTCAAAAGGCGCATTTTCGTTAAAATTGATGCTTAGTTTTCGGTTTAATTCAGGGTAATTAATTGTGTACGAGTTTGCATTTAGGGTAAGGTTTGCTAAATAAGGTTTTAGCTCTATATGCTTTAAGCTCACAAATTCGAGCGAAGGGATTATTTGTAAATCTCCTGTTGGCAAACTCTTTGGGTCTAAACGAAGTTGTGTCCAAAGCTCGTTTTCCAGAACGGTTTTTTCTAAGTGGTAGTTTTGATCTGCTTCACCTTCAAAGTATGAGTGTGAGGTAATTTCAAAATCAGCTTTATTATTTAGTTGTGTATATGTTTGTCCGCACCATTCTTGTATAGAACTTGTTATTTTCAAGGCATGTTGCTCTTTAGAAATAGGATAAAAGGTGCTTTGCATGATGGAGTATGGGTAAATTCCTGTATTGAATTTTTTAGTGGCATTTAGTTTTAAAACAGATATATTTTCAGGATTTTGATTATTAGCTTTTACCTGAATATTTGGCAAAAAATCTTCAGTGACATAAATTAAAGCGGCATGACCAATTCTAATTTCACCATAACGTGCTTGCTCAAGTTTATAAGAGGTTATTTCGGCTTCTCCAGCATACCAATAATCTTTAAAATCTTGACTTAAAACCCTGTATTTAGTGTCGTTAGCAGTTAATTCTTTTACCTGTGTTTTGTCTTTGTTTGTTTCATTGTTTTTACAGGAAACACCAAGCAATAGGAGTGTTGTGGTAAAGGAAACGGCAATACTTTTTTTGATATAATTTTTCATAATGTTATTTATTTTTAACAATTTCATTAAGTGTTTGATAAACCAAATGCACAGGCAAACCCATAACATTAAAATAGGAGCCTTCTAAATGAGTGACTCCAATTTGCCCAATCCATTCTTGTATGCCATAAGCACCAGCTTTATCCATTGGCGGAAACTTATTTATGTAATACCAAACCTCGTCATCAGTCAATTCTTTAAAAGTCACCTTTGTAATGTTGTGTATTGTTTTTTCGGACAACATTGTTTTAAAACACACCGAAGTAATTACCTCGTGAGTTTTATTGCTCAAAGATTTAAGCATGTTAAACGCTTCTTGTTTTGATCTAGGTTTACCAAGAGCTTCTTCATTATGCCACACTATGGTATCGCTTGTGATAAGGATGTCGTTTGGTTTTAGTTCTTTTTCAAAAGGCAACGATTTTAACTGAGCTAAATAATTACTTATTTCAAAATGGCGTAAGCGGTTTGGGAACTCTTCCTTTACGGGTTTTAAAATAATATCAAATTCCAAACCTAGATTTTTGAAGAACTCCTGACGCCTAGGAGAACCTGATGCCAAAATAATTCGATATTCTTTTAGTTTTTCGTTTAGCATTAATTAATTACAAATGGATATAATAACAAAGATAACACACCAAACAACATAATCACTTTTAATACATTGGATAAATGCTGATATTCCTTTTTTTGTTCGGCTGAAAATATCTTGACTGTAAAATATATCATTGGTCCAACAACAAGCAATAAAAAATAAATTACTGCTAGCATAATATTGTACAACTGCATAGCGATATAATTTACAACTGCTAGTAAAGGAACAAAGGATAGCGCAAAGGCAAACATTGTCGCTCTATCTCTTCCAATAAGTATTGGTAGTGTTTTCATTTGGGCTTTATAGTCGCCATTAATATCTTCAATATCTTTAATTATTTCTCGAAGTAGGTTTAACATAAAAGCAAAAACAGCATAATTAAGTGCTATATTAAAAATACTTAAGTATAACTCTTTGTTTGTAGGTGTTATAGTTGGTAATAAATCAAAAAAAGGCACTATTAAAATACTAAGAGCTACCAATATTGAAACAACAACATTTCCAATGAGTAATGTTTGTTTTAAATATGAAGCATACATGTATAGCAAAGCTGAAATAATCACGAAAATAACCGAAAAACCACTTCTGCCAATAGTATTTGATAAGTAGAACCCTAGGCCTACACCAATTACATTTAAACTAATAAATAGATTTAACGCTGTTTTTTCTGAAATGGTTTTCCCTACAATAACTTTATCTAGTCTATTCACCAAATCGGTCTCTACATCATAAATATCGTTAATAATATTTCCGGCTGCAGCAATGAAAATCGTAGCCATAACAAGCAATGTAAATTGAAATGTGTTTAAAGCAAGGTGAATATTAAAAGACTCAAAAAGCGCATATTTAATTAAAATTTGCACAAATGCAATTAGAAGGAGGTTTTTCCAGCGGATAAGGTTTAAGATGTTACTCATTAAGTATTTTCAAGTTAAACGTATTACATGAACACTGAAAACTGCGACTGAACACTGAAAACTGCGACTGGATTCTAATCATACTTTGCATCAAAATTAGCATCCCATTTACCTTGAACTTTAAGTACTTGTTCAATCACATCACGAACAGCTCCTTTTCCGCCATTTTTATGAGATATATAGCTGCAAATCTCTTTAATTTCTGGAGCTGCATCTTGTGGGCAACATGGTAATCCTGCTAACTTCATGGTTGGGTAATCTGGTATGTCGTCTCCCATATATAGCACATTCTCCAGTTTTATATCATAGTTATGTAAAAACTCGTTCATTTGGTCAATTTTATTATGAGCACCCAAGTAAATATTAGTAACACCTAAGCCTTGTAAACGTAAGCGAACACCTTCGTTCGAGCCACCAGAAATTACGCAGATATTATAACCTTGGTCAACAGCAGTTTTAATAGCATAACCATCTTTAATATTCATTCTTCTAAGCATTTCACCTTTTGTGGTTATGGTAACTGTACCATCAGTTAGTACACCATCTACATCAAAAATAAAGGTGGTAATATGTTGTAAATATTCTTTATAACTTTTTCCCATGGGTTAATTTAATTGATTTTGTTAGCAACTCATAAATGTCTTTATGAATGTCTTTATCTAGTGCTTTTATATGTTTCTTGATCGTTTTTTTGTCATCTCTTTTTGCTGGTCCAGTTTGTGTCATATAAGGAGATAACGATTCTATTTTATTAGCAGTTTCTTTAATTAATGGTTTTAAAATATTAAAATCGACGCTTTTAGATTCGGTAATTTCATGACCAATTCTATATAATTGATTGGTAAAATTATTCACAAAAACAGCTGCTAAATGCAAAGCAGCACGTTGGTCGGAATTGACTCTATAATGCCTACAACCTAAAGCTCCAGAAAGTTCTTTTAAGGTTTTTAAATCTTCCTTATTTTCAATTTCAATACAAATAGGGACTTCAGTAAAATCAATATCAGCATTTTTTGTAAATGTTTGCAGTGGGTAAAACACACCACGTCTATGCTTCTTGTCTAAATCATGTAAACTTACACTCCCAGAAGTATGAACCACTAATTTATTTTTAAAGGGTAATTGAGTTGATAAAGCTTTAATAGCGTCATCGCTCACAGCGATAATATATATATCGGCTTGTTTTAAATTATCAAGATTATTGGTGACGTTAACGTCATTTTTAAATGGTGAAATAGCCTTTAAATTCCTATTGTACCATTGTAAAACAGTTACATCTTTAGCTTTTTTTAAAGCTTTATATAAATGTGTGGCAACATTTCCTGCGCCAATTAATACCACTGATAACATACTGCTAAAATAGATAAGTAAAATATGATTTGAAAGTTTGATGGACTATCTTTGTAAACAATGGAAAAGAAAGATATAAAAACTCGCAAAGATATTTATAAACTAGTCTCTACATTTTATGCTAAAGTGAGGGTAGATGATACTTTAGGCTTTTTTTTTGACCGTATAGAAGATTGGGACGAACACCTTGACAGATTAACCACATTTTGGGAATCCAGTTTGTTTTTAAAAACAAAATATTATGGCGACCCTTTAAAAGCACATGCAAAAGCAGATAAGGAACATGACTATAAAATCTCTGAATTACATTTTGGCATTTGGTTAAACTTATGGTATGAGACTATTGAAGAACTTTTTGAAGGCGAAACTGCCGAAAACGCTAAACGTCGTGCTAGAAAAATGGGAACTTTCCTGTATCTAAAAATATTTGAGGCAAGGCAAGGTAGCTAGTATTAGTAACATGTTAAAAGATGACTTATCTCATACTTTGTCTATAGAAAAACACTAAATTTGCCCCACTTTTAAAAGTTAATTTTCCGTTATGTTAAAAAAACTATCCAACATTCTTTTTTCTACAAGACTTACAGCAGTTTTATTTATTGTGTTTGCTTTGGCAATGGCAATAGGTACTTTTATGGATGCAGGGCAGGAAACATCGCCAACACCATATTCCAGAACACTTATTTATAATGCATGGTGGTTTGAGGCCATAATGGTTTTATTTACTATAAATTTTATTGGTAACATTTTTAGATACCGCCTTTTAAGAAAAGAAAAATGGGCTACTTTAACCTTACACTTAGCCTTTATCTTTATTTTTATAGGTGCATTTATTACCAGATATGTAAGCTTTGAAGGCATAATGGCCATTCGTGAAGGTGTTACCGAAAACACTTTCTTATCTCAAGAAACATACCTAACCGTATATATTGATGGTGATTATGAAATAAATGGACAAAAACAACGTCGTGTAGAAGAATATGAAACAGATTTTTCTCATAGACTAAATAATAAATTTTTTGCAAAAACCGATTATAATAAACAACCAGTAACCATTAAGCTCGAAGAGTTTATCCTTGGAGCAGAAGAAGATATTATACCAGACGACTCCGGAGAAAACTACTTAAAAATGGTAGAAGCTGGTCTTGGAGGATCACACAATCACTTTTTAAAAGAAGGTCAGGTACAAAGCATACATAACGTATTATATGCTTTAAATAAACCTACAGATGGAGCTGTTAATATTACACATACAGACAGCACGTTAACCATTCAATCTCCTTATGAAGGCGACTACTTAACCATGGCAACACAAGTACAAGGTAAGCTTGTTAAAGATAGTATCCAACCATTGGTGTTACGTTCTAGGTATATTATAGGCAATCAAACATTGGTATTTCCAAAACCAGTGATAAAAGGTGTTTTCGATGTTGTTAAAAAATCTGAATTGCTAAAAAATGATGAAGATGGCATCGTATTAAAAGTTACTGCTAACGACGAGACCAAAACCGTAAAACTTATAGGAGGTAAAGGCACCAACAATGCATTTAAACAAGTAACTATTGGAGGTTTGGATTTTGCAATTAAATATGGTTCTAAAGTTATAGAATTACCTTTTAGTATAAAACTTAACGACTTTATAGCAAAGCGTTATCCAGGAACAGATAATAGTTACTCTGCTTTTGAGAGCAAAGTCACTGTTTTAGACGAACAGGAAGACGATTTCGATTTTCATATTTATATGAACAATATCCTAAACCATAAAGGCTATCGTTTTTTTCAAGCCTCTTTTGATGGCGATGAAAAAGGAACGATACTTTCTGTAAATCATGATTTTTGGGGAACAACTATCACGTATTTGGGTTACTTTTTACTGTATTTCGGCTTGTTGGCTATATTATTTGCAAAGCATACACGTTTTGATGATTTAAGAAAAAACCTTAGAAAAATCAAGGCAAAAAAAGCAGCAACATTTGTAATTTTATTTTTTGTTACTACTATTGGTATAAATGCACAAGACACACAAGCAGTAGAAGATGGTCATAACAACCATTCAACAATGCCAACCAAATTTCAAGTAGATTCCATTTTAAGAGTCAATATAACATCAAAAAAAGAAGCCGATAAATTTGGACGTTTGGTAATTCAGGATTTTGATGGACGAATGAAACCAATAAACACCTATGCTTCCGAGTTGTTGCGAAAATTAAGCAAACATGACACTTATGAGGAGTTTGATGCGAATCAGGTGTTTTTATCAATTCAAGAAAGCCCATATTTATGGTATAATGTGCCAATTATTTATTTAAAGGCTAAAAAAGCCGATACCATTAGATCTATTATTGGCTTAGATACTTCTAAAAAGTACGCCACTTTTGCACATTTTTTTACAGAAAAAGGCGAGTACAAACTTGACCCTTATATGGTTGAGGCTACAAGAAATCAAGTGCCTACAGCCATTCAAAAAGAATTTATAGAAGCTAATCAACGCGTTAGTTTATTGTACTCTACGCTTAGTGGTAACTCATTAAAAATTTATCCAATTCCTGAGGATGATAATAATACATGGATTTCATCACAAGACTATAGAGATCAAAAAATTCAACTTGAAGATTCTCTTTACGGTAACTTTATAAATACGGGTTTTAAGGCCTATTTGTACATGTTGAATGAAGGGAAAAAATCAGATAATTTTTCCGAAAGCAACAAGTTACTAGACGCCATTAAAAAAACACAGCAAAAATATGGTGCTGAGGTCATGATAAGTGATAAAAAAATAAATGCTGAGATTACTTATAACAAATACGATATTTTTAAAAAACTGTTTAGTTGGTATATGTACGCAGGTACACTTATGTTTATCCTTCTAATCGTTCAAATATTTAAAGATAAAAGTAAGGGCATCAATCTAGCAGTTACCATTTTTAAATACATCATTGTTGCATTATTTATTCTACATACAGCTGGACTCATAGTGAGATGGTATATTTCTGGTCATGCACCTTGGAGTGATGCCTACGAATCTATGATCTATGTGGCTTGGGCTACCATGTTATTTGGTCTTATTTTTGGAAAGAAAAGTGATATCACCATGGCTTCAACAGCATTTGTAACATCCATGATTCTTATGATTGCACATTGGAACTGGATGGATCCTTCTATTGCTAATTTACAACCTGTTTTAGATAGCTATTGGCTTATGATTCATGTTGCTGTTATTGTTGGTAGTTATGGACCATTTGCCTTAGGGATGATTTTAGGTGCCGTATCATTATTATTAATGATTCTTACAAATGAAGGCAATAAAATAAAAATGGGTTTAAATATTAAAGAACTTACCATAGTTAATGAAATGGCATTAACAGTAGGTTTAGTAATGTTAGCCATTGGTAACTTCCTTGGTGGTATGTGGGCAAACGAAAGTTGGGGACGATATTGGGGTTGGGATCCCAAAGAAACTTGGGCACTTATTAGCATTATGATTTATGCCTTTGTGTTGCATG
>CALZKX010000313.1 GCA_945788155.1 uncultured Flavobacteriaceae bacterium | reverse complement strand
GCGATTTAGGCTAACTTTGCTATTTTGTATCAATGCTATTTAAATCTGGTTTCTTTAAATATCATACAGAATCAAATTCAACTAAAAAGAAAATCGCCTAAAAATTACTTTTTAGACGACCTCTTTTATTTAAAATATCTCTAAGTTGCCTTTTCCTTTTCTTATCACTTTGGGTTTTTCTTCAGAAAAATCAATAATTGTAGAGGGTTCGTTTCCACCATAACCTCCATCAATAACCAAGTCGACTAGGTTATCCCATTTTTCTAAAATTAGCTCAGGATCTGTAGTATATTCCAAAATTTCATCTTCATCATAAATAGATGTTGAAATAATTGGGTTACCTAATTGCTTCACTATTTCTAATGCTATAGTATTATCTGGGACTCTAATACCAACCGTTTTCTTCTTTTTAAAAGCATTAGGTAAACTTTTTGCTCCTGGAAGGATAAATGTGTAAGGACCTGGAAGCGCTCGCTTTAAAACCTTAAAAGTAGCCGTGTCTATTTGCTTTACATAATCGCTCAAATTACTTAAATCATGGCACACAAACGAAAAATTAGCTTTATCCAGTTTAACACCTTTAATTCTGGCAACACGCTCCAATGCTTTGTTATTGGTAATATCACAACCTAAACCATATACAGTATCGGTTGGATAAACAATCAATCCTCCTTTTTTTAAAACTGCGACAACCTTTGCAATTTCTTTAGGATTGGGGTTATCTTCATAAATTTTTACAAACGCTGCCATTAACCTATTACTTTAAGTTTTGCAAAACGTAAA
The DNA here is from genome assembly GCA_945788155.1 of uncultured Flavobacteriaceae bacterium. GTDB lineage: Bacteria > Bacteroidota > Bacteroidia > Flavobacteriales > Flavobacteriaceae > Pontimicrobium. Next base: position 4,422 of record CALZKX010000313.1, on the reverse strand, counting down.
AGTAATTTTTTTGAACCTCCATTTTCAAAATTAATTTCCGCTTTTACATCTGCGCCTACGCCTTCAATTTTTACGACTTTGCCTTTACCAAATCTTAAATGCTGCACAATATTGCCAACAGTTAGTTTACTATCAAACAAATTAGTTTTTTCATTAGGGCTCGTTATTTTCTTGAAATTCTTAGGTGTGCTTATTTTAATACCTTCGGATTTGGGCTTTATACTGCTTTTTCTTTTGGGTTGGTGTTTTTTTGCAGGCTTAAATCTAATTTTATTTTGAGGTACATCGCCAAAAATACTGGCATCAAGCATTGGATTTATACGTCGTTCTTCAATTGGCGTGATTATATCTAAAAAATCTTCCTTAATTTCTTCAATAAATCTACTTGGCTCAGCATCAATTAGTTTTCCCCATCGGTAACGTGTTAAAGCATAGGTTAAATAGGCTTGTTTTTCGGCTCTAGTTAAAGCCACATAAAACAACCTACGTTCTTCTTCTAACTCGCTACGTGTATTCATACTCATGGCACTTGGGAATAAATCTTCCTCCAAACCAACAATAAATACGTGGTTAAACTCCAATCCTTTTGCTAAGTGAATAGTCATTAACGCAACATGGTCAGGGTCGCCCTTGTCACCATCCAAATCTGTTGCAAGTGCTACATCTTCCAAGAATTCTGCTAAAGTATCGCCAGCATCAGCTAGTTCCATTTGTCCATCAACAAAATCCTTGATACCATTTAAAAGCTCTTGCACATTTTCCAATCGTGTAATACCTTCTGGTGTGCCATCTTTATTGAACTCTCTTATTAACCCACTAGTTTTAGTAATATGTTCGGCCAAATCAAACGCATTCGCTGTTTTATTCATCACTTGATAGCTTTCAATAAGCGTTACAAAATCTTTAAGCTTGTTTTTTGTTCCGTTGTTAATATTAACAGCAATTGCATCAAGATTTTTTAAAATCTCAAAAATGGTTTTGTTGTAATTATTTGCAGCAACAACCAACCTATCAATGGTTGTTTGGCCAATACCTCGTGCTGGAAAATTAATAATACGTTTTAGTGCTTCTTCATCGGCTGGATTTAAAACCAAACGCAGGTAAGCGGTAACATCTTTGATTTCCTTACGCTGATAGAACGACAAGCCTCCATAAATACGATAAGGTATATCTCGCTTACGCAATGCATCTTCAATGGCTCGCGATTGTGCATTGGTACGATATAATACTGCAAAATCGCTGTTATGCAATTGGTTGTTCATTTTTTCCTCCCAAATGGTGCTTGCCACATAACGTCCTTCGTCTCCATCGGTTAACGAACGATGTACTTTTACTTTTTTCCCTTCCTCATTAGCAGTCCAAACCACTTTATCCAACTTGGTTTTGTTGTGTTCTATAACTGAGTTTGCTGCACCTACAATGTTTTTTGTTGAACGGTAATTTTGTTCTAAGCGATAGAGTTTTACATCGTCGTAATCTTTTTGGAAATTCAAAATGTTGTTAATATTAGCGCCACGAAACGCATAAATACTTTGCGCATCATCGCCAACCACACATATATTTTGAAAACGGTCTGCCAAAGCACGAACTATTAAATATTGTGAGTGATTGGTGTCTTGGTACTCATCGACAAGAATGTAACGAAACTTATCTTGATATCGTGCTAAAACATTTGGGAAACGTGTTAACAACTCATTGGTTCTTAATAACAAATCATCAAAATCCATCGCACCAGCTTTAAAACAACGATCTACATACTCAGCATAAATTTCTCCCATTTTTGGTCGTCTCGTCACAGCATCTGCCTCCATGAGTTCTGGGTTTTTAAAATATGCTGTAACTGTTATTAAACTGTTTTTATATGAAGAAATCCTGCTATAAACCTGTTTTGTTTTATAGATATCTTTCTCTAAGCCCATTTCTTTAATTATGGAACCCAATAATTTTTGTGAATCTTGTGTGTCGTAAATTGTGAAATTACTTGGAAACCCCAAATGATGCCCTTCAAAACGCAGTATTTTAGCAAAGACAGAATGAAACGTACCCATCCATAAATTCTTTGCTTCACTATCGCCAACTATAGTAGCTATCCTGCTTTTCATTTCACGAGCAGCTTTGTTAGTAAAGGTCAAAGCAAGGATATTAAATGGGTCAACTCCTTGGCTCATTAAATAAGCAATGCGGTAAGTAAGCACCCTCGTTTTACCAGAGCCTGCTCCAGCAATTACAATCATAGGGCCATCCTTTTGCAAAGTTGGTGCTAATTGAGCGTCGTTTAACTGACTTAAATACGTCTCCAATTCAAATTCATTTTAAAAGTGTGAATTTAGCCAATGTTGAACGGTTTTCTAAATCTAAAATGGAATAATTATAAACAATTACAAATGTGCTATAAGGTTTCGTGAAAATTTAAATATCTTTAACGTTCATTAATTAATTGATATGAAAAAATTCCAATTTACTTTTTACCTTTTTACATTGGCTTGCTTCACAATATTCGCACAAAACGAACGTGTGGAAGGGAAAATTATTAAAAATTTTGGTGAAACTTTTAATGTTGAAAATATTGATATTAAAACAAATACTTCTGAAGAATTTAAAGTGATTTTTGATGTATCTCAATCATCAGCTGATAAGAACGTGATAAACAAATACATTGTTACAGCTGCTCGTTTTTTAAACATGCACGCCAATGAAGGCATGAAACCAAGCCAACTAAAAGTTGCCATGACCATTCATGGTAGTGCGTGGCAAGATGTTTTGGACAATGAAACATATAAAGAAAAATATGGTGTTGATAATCCGAATTTAGAATTAATTAATGAACTTACCGAAGCTGGTGCAGATATTATTATTTGCGGACAAACTGCTGCCTATAGAGGAATTACAAAAAATAATGTTAACCCAAATGTAAAGTTTGCATTATCAGCCATGACTGCACTTATACAATATCAAAAAAACGACTATATTTATATAAGGTTCTAGAAAAATATTAACATCAAATTATTATAAACACTAAATTAAACTAATGAAAAAATTATTACTAACTATCGCTATTTTATCGTGCACCTATGGGTTTTCACAACATGGATTGGATAAAGACATTGCAAATATTGAAGGAAAAGTTATTGAATGGCGACGTGACTTTCACCAAAATCCAGAGTTATCAAACAGAGAATTTAAAACAGCCGAAAAAATTGCCGCCCATTTAAAATCGCTTGGCATGGAAGTACAAACTGGAATTGCTCATACAGGAGTTGTTGGTATTTTAAAAGGTAAAAAGCCAGGAAAAGTATTGGCGCTTCGTGCAGACATTGATGCTTTACCAGTTCCAGAGCGTGCTGATTTGCCATTTAAATCTGTAGCAAAAGGAGAATATAATGGTGAAGAAGTGCCTGTTATGCATGCTTGTGGTCATGATACTCATATAGCCATTTTAATGGGCGTGGCAGACATCCTGTCTAAAAACACCGACAAAATAAATGGCACGATAAAATTCATTTTCCAACCAGCAGAAGAAGGTGCTCCTCCTGGTGAGGAAGGTGGCGCTAAACTTATGATAAAAGAAGGTGTATTAAAAAATCCTGATGTTGATGCCATTTTTGGATTACATATTGGTTCTGGACAACTAGTGAATACCATTGGATATAAATCTGGTGGTGCAATGGCTGCTGTTAATAGTTTTGTTATAGATGTAAAAGGAAAGCAAACTCATGGCTCAATGCCTTGGGGAGGGATTGATCCCATTATGGTTAGTGCTAAGATAATTGATGGTTTACAGACTCTTGTAAGTCGTGAAATGCCGCTTACTCAAGAAGCAGTTGTATTGTCAATAGGTAAAATTACTAGTGGTGTACGAAGTAATATTATCCCTGAATCTGCTCAAATGATAGGTACTTTACGTACTTTAGATACTGAAATGCAATCTCATATTCATAAGCGTATGCGTGAAATGGTTTCAGATATTGCAAAAGCGTATCGCGCCAAAGCAAATATTAGTATCGACGAAGGCTACCCAATTACATATAACGATCCAGAGCTTACAGCACAAATGGCTTCTTCTTTAGAAAAGGCTGCAGGAAAAGACAATGTAAATATCATGAAAGCCATTACTGGTGCCGAAGATTTTTCATTCTTTCAAAAAGAAGTTCCAGGTTTGTATTTCTTTTTAGGAGGAAAAGCTCCTGGAGAAACAGAAGCATTCCCACACCATACACCTGATTTTTATATTGACGAAAGCGGGATGTTATTGGGAGTAAAAGCATTTATTCAATTGTCACTTGATTATTTAAAATAATTAAAACATAGTTCATGGAATTTCTGTCCCAAATTTCTTGGTGGATGTGGCTACTCATTGCTTTAGTATTAGTAGCCATTCGAGATGTTTTATTGCAGAAAAAGCACACTATTAGTCATAATTTT
>CALZKX010000312.1 GCA_945788155.1 uncultured Flavobacteriaceae bacterium | reverse complement strand
TGTGCCACTTGTTTTGCCATTTCTCTCCAAGCTTGTTCTCGCTCGCTTGTTGCTAACTGTACAGCACTTTGTTCCAGCTCGTCAATCATACTATTATAAGACTTTACAAGTGCAGAAACCTCAACACTAGCTCCTTTAAGTTCAATTTTTTTGTTTCGTTTTTCTAAACGTGTTTCATTCATTTTATCACTAATGGTTTTTAATGACCTTGTAATATAGCGTGACACAAAATAAGCGAATAAAACAGCAACAAGAATCATGAAAAAGTAGGCATAACCCAAACGAACCAAAAACTGTTTAAGCTCGTCTTGATTAAAAGAATCATCATCAAAATATGGGACATGTAAAATGCCTAAAGGTTTTGCGTTGTAGTCTGAAAAAATAATATATGAGGATTGGAAATTTCCTCCTAGTGCTTCATTTTTTTCAACAAAACGTTTGTTTACACTAAAATTTAACTGGTTTAATATTTCTGGAGATAAACGCCTTGATATAGAATCGTTCTCAATATTTGGTACTGAGCTTTTTACCAAAGTTCCTTGAAGGTCGTATAGGTTAAAATCGACATTTAAATTATTGGCGATTTCGTAAATTTTGTCTTTAAAAATGAGCCCTAATCTTTCTGGTGTACGTTCGTAAGTTGTTTCTTCCAGTACATAATCCATACTAGATAAAATCTGTCTTTCTTTTCGTTCCAGACGCTGTTTGTGATAGTCTTTAGACTGTTCGTTATATTGAAAAAGTGTTACGGCAGCTATTAATATAGATGCTACAACAACTAGCAAAATCATGTAAAGAAAAATACGTGAACGTAACGAAAGTCTTTTAGAGGTCATTTAATAAATTTATGTGAATTATATCAATAATCAAGCCATGATATTATGCGTGGTTCTTGTTGGGTTTGCGTTTAAAAAAGCCCTACAAACATGTTATAACAAAAATGAGATGTAGGGCTTTTATATAGTTATATCAACCCATTAATCTTCAACAAACAGGAAGTTCAATTTCTTATCATTAAATGCTTGGTTAAACGCCTTAATTTCTTTTGTTACCAAATCGTCAAACTTTTCTAATTGTGTATTGATTTTTTGTATTAATTCGTTTTTAACTGCAACATCTTGATCAGTAGGTGCAAAATCCCCTCTACCTACCAATGAATTTAAGTGCGCCAATTTGTTGTTGAGTCTTATTGGAAAATTCAAAGGGTCCTGTCCACTTCGGTTTTTCGTTTGGTAAAGTGCTTTTTCAATTTTAGAGAATTCATCTTTTAATGTTTTGGCTTTTTCCACCAAATCTTTAACATTGTCATTGCCCTTATACTGCGCCATAAAAGCATCTAATTTTTCATTAATTTTTTTAATTTTTTTAATAGATTTATGAGTGTTGTCCAGTGTTTTATTGATGTCTTTTATAAAAACAAATTGCTTTTTCATATCGTCTAAAGTACCTTCTGCTCTAGGGTCTGCCAAAATGGTAAATGGTTGGCTCAATACGTCGCCATTTACATTTAAACTTATTTTAAAATTCCCTGGAACAGCTTTTGGCCCTCTTAAACTCCCTGCCCATAGTATCATTCCTGAGAAACGTTGGGCACCATCATAAATCATATTCCAAATAAATTGATTGGTTCCTTTTTTAACAGATAATTTATTGTCTTTAGACTTAGTGCTATAGGTTTTAATAGTATCTCCTTTTGTATCAAAATATGTTAGGGATACTTCGTCTTTTTCATCGTAATTATTCAAGTTAAAATATGTTATCACACCATTTTGAAGGTTGGTTCCATTGGTTTTACTCCCTTTAATACTACCTCCACGCATTCTGTAGGTGTCTTTAGGTTTAAACAATATATTTGTAGATTTATCGGCATTGTAAAGTTGATGAATGACAGTTAAGTCATCTATCATCCATAAGCTTCGTCCTTGAGTTGCTACTATTAAGCTATTATCTTTTATTGTAAGATCAGTAATAGGAACAATAGGTAAATTTAATTGGAACTGTTTCCAGTTTTTGCCATCATTAAAAGAAATATACATTCCTGTTTCGGTTCCAGCGTATAATAATCCTTTTTGTTTAGGGTCTTCGCGTACTACCCTTGTAAAATGTTCTGGATTAATACCATTCGTGATTTTTGACCAAGTCTTTCCGTAATCGCTTGTTTTATATAAATAAGGTGCAAAATCACCAGATTTGTATTTAGTTCCTGCTATATAACAGGTTGCAGGGTCAAAGGCGCTTGGTTCCACACTATTTATCATCATCCATTCTGGCATTCCCTTTGGTGTCACGTTGTCCCAGGTTTGTCCGCCGTTTCTAGTGACATGTACCAATCCATCATCGCTACCAACCCAAAGCAGCCCTTCTTGTAAAGATGATTCTTGAGCGGCGAAAATGGTACAATAATATTCAACAGCTGTATTGTCTTGAGTAATTGGTCCTCCTGAAGATTTTAGTTTTTCTGGGTCATTTCTGGTTAAATCTGGACTAATAATTTTCCAAGATTGCCCTTCGTTTTCAGTTACATGAACGTTTTGAGAAAATGTGTACAGTTTATTAGGGTTGTGCTTTGAAAAAATTATGGGGAAATTCCATTGGAAACGATACTTCATCCCTTCGGCACCATGACCCATTGGATTATCAGGCCAAACATTTATGGCTCTTGATGTTTTTCGTTCATGGTTAACACGTGTTAAATAACCACCATAGCTACCACCATATACAATATCGTCATTCTCAGGGTCAATAGCAATATGTGCCGATTCTCCACCTGCTGTGCTTTCCCAGTCATCTTCGGTGATAAACCTACCATCTGTTCTGTGTTGAATTCTTACGGTTGAATTATCTTGCTGTGCAGCATAAATTCTATACGGAAAATGGTTATCGGTCGTGACACGATAAAATTGTGCTGTTGGCTGATTGTGATAAGTACTCCATGTTTCGCCACCATCAAAAGTAACTTGGGCACCACCATCATCTCCAATAATCATTCGGTCTGGATTTTCTGGTGCAATCCATAAATCGTGATGATCTCCATGAGGTGCACCATGCGTGCTAAATGTTTTTCCGCCATCTGTACTTTTATGATAACGAACATTTAAAACATACACTTTATCTACATCTTTTGTATCGGCATAAACACGTGTGTAATACCAAGCTCTTTGCCGCAGATTGCGATTGCTATTAATATAACGCCATGTTTCCCCTCCATCTTCACTTCTATACAAACCGCCTTTGTCTTTGTTTTCAACAATTGCCCATACACGTTGATTGTTTACTGGCGATACTGTAACGCCTATAATTCCCAATGTGTCTGTTGGGAAGCCTTTGTTTTTTGAAATTTCTGTCCAGGTTTCACCACTATCAGTACTTTTCCATAGTGCTGAACCTTCGCCTCCAGAGTTTAAACTATAAGGGGTTCTGTTGATTCGCCATGTTGATGCATATAAAATCCTAGGGTTTGTTGGATCCATTTGTAAATCAACAACTCCTGCATGTTCGTTTGAAAACAGGGTTTTACGCCATGTTTTTCCACCATTAGTACTCTTATATAATCCTCTTTCTTGGGTGGGTTTGTATAAATTTCCCATAACGCCTGCATAAACAATATCTGGATTGGTTGGGTGAACAGCAATTCTTGGAATATGTCTTGATTTATCCAATCCCAAAGAAGTCCATGTTTTTCCTGCATCTTCACTTTTCCATATACCATAACCCGAAGACACATTTCCTCTAACGGTTTTTTCTCCGCCTCCAACATAAATTACATTAGGGTCGCTTTTAGACACTGTAATTGCGCCTATACTACCTCCAAAATAACCGTCGGAAATATTTTCCCATTCACGGCCACCGTTGGTGGTTTTCCATATGCCTCCTCCAGTTGCTCCAAAATAAAATAGATTAGGTTGGTTTGGAACGCCTGTTACTGCTGCACTTCTCCCTCCTCTAAAAGGGCCTATAAGCCTGTACTCTAGTGCATCATATTGGTTTTTATTAATGTTTTGTGCTTGTACTGGGGAATAATTAAACAGCAATAATGTTATTGCCAAGAATAGTGTTGATAATCGCATTTTAAGTTGGTTTTATTATGAACTACTAAAAGTAAGAATAAATTCTTATTACTAATTATTTCTTCTGAATTTTAACTATTGCTCTCTCAATTTTTAATCCTGTGTGATAATAAGATAACCCTTTGGTTATCTTCATTCAAACAAGGAGCCCTTGTAAATTGTTTTTTCTCCAGATTGTATGGAAAATTTTATATCTGTACTTGTCTATAGCTAAGTATAAATGTTTTTATTGTTAAGTTAAAATTGACTAATAGATAACACAAAAAACACCTAACTTTGAAAAACCTTAAATAGAAGGTGTGCCATTAAAGCTCCTTTCTAAATTAGGGGATTATAATTAATGTCATTACGATAATTAATTTCAACTAGAAGAACCAATAAAACATGGCTAAAATTATTAGAATTGGTGCGCTCCAAAATCAAATGGGTCTTTGGAAAGCTAATGCTGTACAGCAAATGCTTGAAAAATTGGGTCACAAAACCAAGATTGTCCCAGTAGAGTTGTCGCCCGAATTAAAAAATAAGGCTAACTTCACAAAAGCTCTTGATATAAAACTGTTAAACAACGAGATTGATCTTGCTGTACATTCATTAAAAGACGTTGCAGCCAAATTACCAAAAGGTATTTCACAAGCTGCAATATTAAAACGAGGAAATTTTAAAGACTTGCTTGTTTATAAAAACAATGAAGAATTTCTCTCGCAAAAAGATGCTATTATTGCCACTAATAGTTTAGTACATAGAGCGCAATGGCTTAACAGGTATCCAACTCATAACATAATTGAACTAGATGGTGATGATGCAACTCAACTACAAAAATTAGAAGATAATAACCTTTGGAATGCCGCTATTTTTGAAGCTAGTAATCTAGGTCGATTAGGCTTAAAACCAAAAGATTCCATTAATTTAGATTGGATGATTCCCGCGCCTGCTCAAGGAGCTATTATAATTACTGCTCTTGAGGAGGAAAAGGAAATTAAAGCTATTTGCTCTGAACTTAATCATGAAGAAACGGATATTTGCACAAGTATTGAACGTGAATTTCTAAATTTATTAGCAAACAGTTATTCAGCTGCTATTGGTGCTTTAGCTTTTATAAAAGAAGACGAAGTTCATTTTAAAGGTGTTTTATTAAGTCCTGATGGTAGCAAAAAAATTGAAATTCAACGTACTGAAAAATTAGGAGAGCACAACAAGATAGCGACTTATTGTGCCGATTTTATTATTGAGCGTGGTGGTAAAAACTTAATAGATTCTATTAAAAATTTAAGTAAACCTAAAAACTTATATGCCACAAAAACTTTAACTTTAGATCAAAGCCTTTTGTTTAATGAAAAGGTAATCGCTGAAAGCTCAGATTTTGTAAAGATAAGTTTAAACAGGATTAAGCCTCAAGTGGTTCAAGGCCCAATAAAAAATGTGATTATTTCAAATAGAAATGCCGTAGATGCTTTGCTTCATAATTTTTCGGCAACAGAGTTACAGTTCAAAAATATATACTGTATTGGGCGTCGTACTAAGCGACTCATAGAAAAAAGGATTGGTTCAGTGACGCAGGTAGAAAAAAACGCCAAAACCTTAGCCGAATATTTAGTAGAATATATTGATGGAACCGAAGCCACGTATTTCTGCGGCAATTTAAAATTCGACCCTTTACCAACTATTTTAAGTGAAAACAACATCAAAGTAAACAAAGTTGAAGCCTATCAAACAAAATACGATGCCAAAAGATTAGAAGATTCCGTCAAGGGCATTATGTTTTTTAGCCCATTAACTGTACAGAGCTATTTAAAGGAAAATGATCCAGACATCATTGCTTTTTGCTTAAATGACACAACTGCAACTGAAGCAAAAAAACAATTTAAAGATATAAGAACAGCAAAAGCACCAACCATTGAAAGTTTTATTAAATTAGTAAATGACCATTACATGTAGAACCTAGCACCATGTTTGAACATATTTTTAGCGGAATAAAGGCTTATGCTGGATCTTTTGAGTTAATCTCTAAGCTAAAGCTTTGGAACTATTTTGCTATTCCAATGCTTATAAGTGTTATTACTGCAATCGCCATTGGTGTTGCCTCTTATGGGTTTTCAGATAATATTGGGCAATTCATATCCACAATTTGGGTTTGGGAATGGGGAAAAGAAACGTTTACAACCATTAGCGAAATATTTGGTGGATTGCTCATAATTGTTTTAGGATTAGTGTTGTACAAACACATTATTATGGCTTTATCTGCTCCTTTTATGAGCCCTGTATCCGAAAAAATTGAAACCTATTTATTGGGCGAAGATTCAAAGCTTCAGCATCGTAACACGTCGTTTCAAGCACAGCTTTGGCGAGGTATTAAAATTAATGCTCGTAATTTGTTTATGGAGCTTTGGTTGACAATAATTATTCTGCTTGTTAGCCTAATTCCTGTTATAGGTTGGTTTACGTCGTTATTATTGTTATTTGTTCAAGCTTATTATGCTGGTTTTGGCAATATGGATTATACACTGGAACGGCATTATATGTACAAGGAAAGTGTCGCTTTTGTTAGAAAAAATAGAGGCATTGCAATTGGTAATGGCATGGTGTTCATGCTGTTTTTATTAATTCCTGTTGTTGGTGTTGTTCTTGTATTGCCTTTATCGGTAACTGCAGCTTCTAAAGAAACAGTTAAGTTGTTAAAAGCCAAACACGATGATTAGTAGAATTGGTGCATTTAAAATTAACCCTATCAAAAGAAATGATTCCTGGAAACTTTGCGATTTTATTGTAGCAAATCTATGGTTTAAAATGTGTAAAAAAGCAATCCTACTCTTTGTTTTTCTTGTAGTTGTAAATCAAGTTTCAGCGCAATTAGTTTATGGTACACCAGAATCTGTTGGTTTAAATGCTATTTATATAGAATCAAATGTCGATTCTATTATAAACGATGCCATTACCAAAAAAGCATTTCCAGGTGCACAATTATTAGTAGCAAAACAAGGCAAAATCATTTTTCATAAAGCCTATGGTTTTCATACTTATGACAGTATTCAAAAAGTAAACCTTGACGATGTTTACGACCTGGCATCGGTAACCAAAATTACTGGTCCGCTTCCAGCGCTTATGAAATTATACGAAGAAGGAAAAATTAATTTAGATGTGCCATTTAGTTCCTATTGGCCTTCTTGGAAAAAGCGTAAGGACAAAAAAGGCATAACGCTTCGCGAGCTCTTGTCACATCAAGCAGGAGTGACTCCTTATATCGTTTTTTTAAATGATGTTTTAAAAAATGGGAAACCTAAAAACCGGTTTATAAAAAGAGAATCAAAAACACGTTATTCAAACAAAGTATCTAACAAACTATATGTAAAAAATAGATTCAACAAAAAAGTGTTCAGAAAAATTAAACGTTCAAAAGTAAGTGATGAAAAAACCTATCTGTATTCTGGCTTAGCATCATTAATATATCCAACGCTCATAGAAAACATTACAGGTCAAAATTATAGAGACTACCTCAACAAAAGCTTTTACAAACCCCTATACACCCAAGTGCTTGGTTACAACCCACTTACCAAAGATTTTGAAAACAACATTGTTCCAACCGAGCTTGACACGCTTTTTAGAAAAAGCTTGTTAAAAGGCTATGTACACGACGAAAATGCAGCACTTTTAGGAGGTGTTTCAGGAAATGCTGGATTATTTTCCACAGCTAAGGATATGGTTATTTATATGCAAATGTTGCTTCAAAAAGGTACATATAATGGAAAGCAATATTTTAAAACCTCAACGGTTGAAGAGTTTATAAGAATTCAATATCCAGAAAACAACAACAGAAGAGGCTTAGGGTTCGACAAGCCAATTATTGGTAATGACACTTTGAGTATAACTGAAGCCTATCCTGCACCACAGGTAAGTCCACAGAGTTTTGGGCATTCTGGATTTACTGGAACTTTTGTTTGGGCAGACCCAGAACATGAATTGGTTTTTATCTTTTTATCCAATCGCGTGTATCCAAGTAGAACGCATAGCAATATTTATAACTTGAATGTAAGGCCTAAATTACAGCAGGTGTTTTATACAAGCCCAAAATCTGAAGAGAAACTGACAAATAATTAGTACTTTTGAACCATAAAGGCACACTATGAGTTTACTTATTTTTTATGCGATAATCTCCATTTTCTTTTCTTTTTTGTGCTCGATTCTTGAAGCCGTTTTGTTAAGTGTTACACCAACATTTATCAATATAAAAAAGCAAGAAAGCAAGCCCTACGCAAAGAATCTTGAACTATTAAAAAAAGATGTTGACAAACCACTTATTGCTATTTTAACCCTTAATACCATTGCGCATACTGTTGGTGCTATTATGGTTGGCGTGCAAGCCAAAGTTGCTTATGCTGAAATTTACGGAACAACAACACGGAAAATATTTGGTCTTAATTTTACAGAAGACGTCATGGTTGGTGTGGTTTCAACCATCATGACCATTATTATATTAGTTGCATCAGAAATTATTCCAAAAACTATTGGCGCAACCTACTGGAAACAATTGGCTCATTTTACAACTAGTGCTCTAAAAATTCTTATTTTTCCTTTAAAATGGACTGGGGTTTTATGGCTGTTACAACTAACAACAAAGCTCATAGGAGGCAAAGGACATCATGGAAGTGTATTGAGTCGTGAAGATTTTCATGCCATGACTGATATGGCTCATGAAGAAGGGGTTTTTCAAGAATCGGAAAGTAAAGTCATTAAAAACCTATTAAATTTTAAAGATATCCATGCAAAAGATGTCATGACGCCTCGAACCGTTATGAAAGCAGAAATAGAAACGATGACCATTGAGGCCTTTTTTAACGAAAATCATAATATTAGGTTTTCTAGAATTCCTGTGTTTACTGATACTCCTGATAATATTACTGGATTAGTCTTAAAAGACGACGTATTTAAGGAAATGGCCTTCGGAAACGGACAAAAAAAACTATCCGATGTGAAACGAAAAATCATCATTGTTAATAGAAGTATGCCTATTCCAATCTTATTTGAAGAATTGGTAGAAAGTAAAAATCACATGGCATTAGTGGTTGATGAATATGGCTCAGTAAGTGGTTTAGTAACCATGGAAGATGTTATCGAAACACTTTTAGGTTTAGAAATTATGGACGAAAGTGATAATGTTGCAGATCTACAACTAATGGCAAGAAAAAGCTGGGAAACTAGAGCAAAACGTTTAGGGTTAATCGACGAAAAACCCGAAGATTAATGACGTCTTGTATAATAAATACACCTTTAGGCTTTGCTAAATTAGAAGGGGATGGTGCTGGAATTTCATCATTAACAATTCTTAATAACGAAGCTGAAGTTTCCAAAATCATTCCTGAAACTCTTGAAGATGCTGCTCGTCAAATAGATGAATATTTTAAAGGCGAACGTACTCAATTTAGCTTAAAATTAAATGCTCACGGCACCGAATTTCAAAAACGTGTTTGGAATAAACTGCTAACCATCCCTTATGGCAAAACCACTTCATATTTAGAATTATCAAAAGAGCTTGGAGATGTTAAAGCTATTAGAGCAGTAGCTAGTGCCAATGGTAAAAATCCGCTTTGGATTATTGTGCCTTGTCATCGCGTTATTGGAAGTGATGGCAGTTTAACTGGTTATGCAGGAGGGCTAAGTCGAAAACAGTGGCTTTTAGAACATGAAAGCCCTTATAAGCAACAATCTCTATTTTAATTCCTATCTTTATTCTAATCAAATAGTTACAACATGATTAGTAAGCTCAATTTAGAAAATATCTTATTTCTCGATATTGAAACCGTTCCTGAAACACAACATTTCTCAGGTCTAGACGAAACAAAACAAGCGCTTTGGGAGCACAAATCTCAGTACCAACGAAAAGACGATTATACTGCAGAAGAATTTTATGAACGCGCAGGAATTTGGGCAGAATTTGGTAAAATTGTATGCATTTCTGTCGGTTATTTTTCGAAACAAGGCGACATTAGAAACTTTAGGGTCACCTCTTTTTATGGTGGTGAAGTTAAAATTCTAAAAGATTTTAAGAATTTGTTAATCTCACATTTTAGTCAATCCAAGCATTTATTATGTGCTCATAACGGTAAAGAATTTGATTTTCCATTCATAGCAAGGCGTATGATTATTAATAATATTGAGCTGCCTTACAAACTCAATCTGTTTGGAAAAAAACCATGGGAAGTCCCTCATTTGGATACTTTAGAATTATGGAAATTTGGTGATTACAAAACCTACACCTCGTTGAAGTTATTAACCAATGTATTGGGTATTCCTTCCCCAAAAGACGACATTGATGGCAGTGAGGTTTACCGAGTGTATTATGAAGACAAGGAAATAGACCGCATCATTGTCTATTGCGAAAAAGATACTATTGCAGTTGCACAAATATTATTGCGTTTACGTGGTGATGATTTATTGACCGAGGATGAAATAATTCATATATAAAATTGCTGAGTTATATATTCTGTACTCTTGAGCATGGTTGATAAACAACTCCATACTGTTAAAAGTCTTTAGATTTCATTTGCTAATAACTCCATTGTATCCAAAGTAATTAACGAACCATATTTGCCCTACAGCATGAACAGTTTTTTTATTAAACGCAAAAGACTCCTAAGGAGTCTTTTTGTGTTTTGAATGCTTGTAAAAATTGTTTTAAATCTATAAGTAGGTTCTGGTAGATTTGGGGCAACATTCATAAGTTAAATTCATGGTAGATTTTGGGCAAATCTGTTATTTTTATTGCTTTGTTTGGGGACTGCTAATATGAAACAAATATTTTAATTATCAGTTTAAATACACAATAAATCGATGAAATGCACAATATTTTAACATTCATCATCTAAAAAATCTACAAACTGTCTGTTTATAATCAAAGGTTTTTATTTTTGAGATAACTAATTTTATTTTATTTCAGGAATAGGTTTTTTGCGCATTAAATACTCATTTCAGGAATATCTCCATCAATAATTAAAGTTCCTTCGGTGGCGTTTTTTATGTCTTCTACAGAAACCCCAGGTGCTCTTTCCAGTAATTTAAAGCCTCGGTTAGTAACCTCAATTACCGCTAAATTCGTGACTATTTTTTTTACACATGCCACACCTGTTAGTGGCAAAGAGCATTTTTTAAGTAGTTTGGATTCGCCTCGCTTATTTGTATGCATCATAGCAACAATAATGTTTTCGGCGCTTGCCACCAAATCCATAGCGCCTCCCATGCCTTTTACCATTTTTCCGGGAATTTTCCAATTGGCAATATCGCCATCTTCTGAAACCTCCATGGCACCCAATATGGTTAGGTCAACGTGTTGTCCTCTAATCATTGCAAAACTAGTGGCCGAATCAAAAAAACTGGCACCAGGTAAGGTTGTAATGGTTTGCTTACCTGCATTGATGATGTCGGCATCTTCTTCGCCTTCAAAAGGGAAAGGTCCCATTCCCAAAACACCATTCTCGCTTTGAAATTCAACTTCAATATCATCTCTAACATAATTAGCTACTAAGGTTGGAATCCCAATTCCTAAGTTTACATAGTAACCATCCTGTACTTCCTTTGCAATTCGTTTTGCTATTCCGTTTTTATCTAACATTTTAATAATTCTTTTTTACAAATAGGTTTTGGCTGTGCTCAAATAGACATTCAAATTAATTTCTTTGTCTTACTGTTAGTTGTTCTATTCGTTTTTCATATTTCTCCCCTTGAAAAATTCGCTTTACAAAAATCCCAGGAATATGTATTTGATTTGGGTCTAATGTTCCAACTGGTACCAATTCCTCAACTTCGGCTACTGTTATTTTAGCTGCACCACACATATTTGGATTAAAATTTCTTGCAGTTCCCTTAAAAATTAAGTTTCCTGCTTCGTCACCTTTCCAAGCCTTTACAAAAGCAAAATCGGCTTTAAAAGCATGCTCCAAAACATACATTTTTCCATCAAATTCTCTAGTTTCTTTTCCTTCGGCTACTTCTGTGCCATATCCAGCTGGTGTATAAATAGCAGGAAATCCAGCTTGAGCAGCTCTACAGCGTTCTGCCAAGGTTCCTTGTGGGATTAATTCTACTTCAAGCTCTCCACTTAGCATTTGGCGTTCAAACTCATCGTTTTCTCCAACATAAG
>CALZKX010000311.1 GCA_945788155.1 uncultured Flavobacteriaceae bacterium | reverse complement strand
CTTATGCCTCCACCAATACTAAAACCATTCTTAATATTATAACTTTTATGCTGCGCGTTTATGATTGTAACAAAAAAGGTGCTTAATGCTACTAATAAGATAAGCTGTTTGTTTTTCATGTGATTTTTTAACGTTCTAAAACAAATATAGTTTAATTTAGTATTCATTTATTTTCTAATCATTTAATATTCTTGTTATGGAACAGTTTATTTTTATACCTATTGTCTTTTTTGGACTAATAATTTTAATTTCTGCGTTTTTTATAGTAAAACAACAAACCGCTGTAATTATAGAGCGGTTTGGTAAATTTCATAGTATACGCCAATCGGGTTTACAGCTAAAAATTCCTTTGGTGGATAGGATTTCTGGGCGATTGAGTTTAAAAATTCAACAACTGGACGTTATTATTGAAACCAAGACTTTAGATGATGTGTTTGTGCGTTTAAAAGTATCTGTGCAATACAAGGTGATTAAAGATAAGGTGTATGATGCATTTTATAAGCTAGATTATCCACACGATCAAATTACGTCTTATGTATTTGATGTGGTTCGTGCCGAAGTACCCAAAATGAAGCTTGATGATGTTTTTGTTAAAAAAGATGATATTGCTTTAGCGGTTAAAGCCGAACTAAACGACGCAATGTCTGGTTATGGATTTGATATTATTAAAACATTAGTGACAGATATTGATCCAGACGCACAAGTAAAACAAGCCATGAATAGAATTAATGCTTCTGAACGTGAAAAAATTGCTGCACAATTTGAGGGTGATGCGGCACGTATTCTTATTGTCGAGAAAGCTAAAGCTGAAGCTGAAAGTAAGCGTTTACAAGGTCAAGGAATTGCAGATCAACGTCGTGAAATTGCTCGTGGTTTGGAGGAGTCTGTAGAGGTTTTAAATAAGGTTGGTATTA
The DNA here is from genome assembly GCA_945788155.1 of uncultured Flavobacteriaceae bacterium. GTDB lineage: Bacteria > Bacteroidota > Bacteroidia > Flavobacteriales > Flavobacteriaceae > Pontimicrobium. The sequence continues at coordinate 3,644 of CALZKX010000311.1, read as the reverse complement.
ACTCACAAGAAGCCTCTGCTTTAATTGTGGTTACACAGCACTACGACACGCTTCAAGCAATTGGTGGCGAAACTAATAGTAACTTGATTTTATTACCTAATTCACCTCAAGCAGGAAGTAATATGCTTAATGATATGGTAGCTAGTTTCACGGCTAGTAACCAAATTGGTGAGGCGATGAAAAGTTCAAACAATAAGAAAAAGGATGAATAATATATCTTCAAAACTAATATTAATGCTATTACTTGTGTGTAACAGCATTTCTTTTGCACAAGATAAATCTGAATTGAAAGCACAAGCGTTGAAAGATGCAAAAGCAACCTCCCAAGCAACACTTAAATTTGATTTCAATACGGTTTTAAAACACACTTACCCAGGTGTTGTGACACTAATGGGTGGAAAAGAAAAGGCAATTACCTTACTTGAATCTACTTTTAATTCTATGTCGCAAGAGGGATTTGTTTTCGAAAAAGCAGATATAACTAGTGTCTCAGATGTGATTTTTGAACAAGATCAATATCGTTGTTATGTCGAAAGTTATAATCAAATAGTAATGAATAACTTAAGAATTAAATCAAAAGCTTTTTTGTTAGGTATTTATGATGCGGACTTAAAATATTGGTATTTCATAGAAGCTAAGCAGGTAAAAAATAGCGCATTAATGGAGCAAGTTTTTCCAAACTTTAAAACAAGCCTTATTATTCCAGATAATGAAATGATTCAAGAAAAAATAGAGGATTAAAAAGGAAAAATTAGTCTTAAAAAGCTTCGAAGCAATTATGTCGAGGCTTTCTTGTGCTATCTATATTGTTCTTGCTTCAGCTACCAACAATTCATTTTTATCTTCCAAAGCTTTTTCTACAAACTCATTAATTGCGTCATTATGCTTCAAGCCATTATTAAGCAATACTTTTAATACTATTATTGTGGCAATACGAGTTCCGGCTTTTTTTATGGCTGTTCCAAATAATGGTTCTAATTCATTATAAGTAACATCTTTAGCTAATTTTTGTATTTCAGCCTTAACTTTTTGTTGTTTTTCTTCTGGAAGATTTGTGTATTTCTTACCTAATTGCTGAATCACATTTATCGCCTTACGCTGTTGTTGTTGGGGTTTTTGTAGATTTTTAGTGTTATTTTGTTTAAGTTTTTGCTTCACCCAAGAATCACGCAAACCAACCGTTTTATTAAACACTAATTTATTGGCTGTTGAGTCATCATCAACATTAAAATACCCTAAACGTTGAAATTGAAAACGTTCCCCAACCTTAGCGTCAGCTAAACTGGGTTCTACAAAAGCATTGATTGTTTTTAAAGAGTTGGGATTGATAAACTCCATGAAATTTTTATCAGGATGACTATCTGGTGCTTCATCCATAAACAGCCTGTCGTATTCTCTAACTTCAGCTTGTATAGCGTGTTTTATGGATACCCAATGCAAGGTTCCTTTCACCTTCTTGGTTGTATCTTCAGAATAGGTACAGTGAATTTCAGTAATATTTCCGTTAACATCTTTAACAACATTTTCTGCTTTGATAATGTATGCGTTCTTTAAACGCACCTCACCTCCAAGCTTTAATCTAAAAAATTTATTTCCAGCTTCTTCTTTAAAATCGTCTTTTTCTATATAAATCTCTCTAGAAAAAGGCACTTGTCTTGTTCCTGCATTGTCATCCTCAGGGTTGTTTTCTGCTACTAGCCACTCTTCTTTATTTTCTGGATAGTTAGTGATAACTAATTTAATAGGGTCTAAAACCGCCATCACACGAGGTGCTGTTTTATTTAAATCTTCGCGAATACAAAACTCCAGCAACGATACATCAATAACATTTTCACGTTTAGCTACACCAACTTTTTTTATAAATTTCCTAATGGAATTTGGTGTATAACCTCTACGCCTTAATCCTGAAATGGTTGGCATACGTGGATCATCCCAACCAGAAATCACACCATCTTCTACCAATTTAAGCAATTTTCTCTTACTCATGATTGTGTAGCTAAGGTTCAATCTTGCAAACTCACGTTGCTTAGGAATTAATGGATATTCATCGACGCTATAATCATGTACTTGCTCTTTAAACCAATCGTAGAGCTTTCTATGTGGTTTAAATTCTAGCGAACACAACGAGTGTGAAATCTGCTCGATATAATCACTCTCACCATGTGTCCAATCGTACATTGGATAAATACACCAATCGTTTCCAGTTCTATGATGATGTGCATGCATAACGCGATACATTATTGGGTCACGCATTAACATATTTGGGTCTTCCATGTCTATTTTAGCACGAAGTACATGAGTTCCAGACTCAAACTCACCATTTTTCATGCGCTCAAACAAATCGAGATTTTCCTGTGTGCTTCTATTTCTAAATGGACTATTGGTTCCTACTTGAGTTGGTGTGCCTTTTTGTTCGGCAATGGCTTCGCTAGACTGAGAATCGACATAAGCTTTACCGTCTTTTATCATTAGAATTGCCCAATCATAGAGTTGCTGAAAGTAATCGGATGAATACAATTCGTTTTCCCATTTATACCCTAACCAACTAATATCGTGTTTAATAGCATCAACATATTCTTGCTCTTCTTTGGTTGGATTGGTGTCATCGAACCGAAGATTGACAGGTGCATTATACTTTTCTCCCAAACCAAAACTAATACCAATAGCTTTAGTGTGACCAATATGTAAATAACCATTAGGTTCTGGTGGAAAACGAAAACGCAAGTGGTTTTTAGGCATTCCGTTTCGTAAATCTTCTTCTATAATATGCTCAATAAAATTGAGTGATTTTGCTTCTTCAGACATCTTTAAAAATAAAAGGCAAAGTTATTAAATATTAGTGTAATATATTTGCTGAAAATATTTTGTTTTGGGAATCATAAAAGTTGAAAATATAAGGGTTTTTGCATACCATGGATGCTTAGCGGAAGAAACCAAAATTGGTAGCGATTATCGTGTGGATTTAGAGGTGAAAGCAGATTTACAAACATCGGCTAAAACCGATAAACTGAGTGATACTGTTGATTATGTGTTTTTAAACCGTATTATAAGAGAGGAGATGCACAAGCCATCGCATCTTTTGGAAACTGTAGCAAAACGTATTTTATCGCGCATATTTAATGAAGATGCGTTGGTTGATAAAGCTACTGTTTGTGTAAGTAAATTAAATCCTCCAATTGGTGGTGATGTTGAAATGGTAACGATTAAAATGACCGAAAGACGAAAAAAGTAAGTGTTAATAGTGTTAAAACTTTATTTTTTTTACATTTGCTGTCCAAAATAAGGCGTCTTGGCCGAGTGGCTAGGCAGAGGTCTGCAAAACCTTCTACAGCGGTTCGAATCCGCTAGACGCCTCAATAAAAGAGATACTTAGGTGTCTCTTTTTTTATATTCCATTGGGTAAACCACGTAATACACACAAAACCTTCTACAGCGGTTCTCCCGACGATTCGGGACGCTAGACGCCTCAATAAACCCTCAAGGAAACTTCAGGGTTTTTTATTCGGTAATTTCTTCTATTAAATTTTGAGGGTTGAGTTTGTCTTTAGGTAAAAATCCTTTTACAATTAGCACCAAACCACAAATTACTAGAATAAGCCCAAGGAGTTTTTTTACTTTTAAAATGCGGTCTGGAGTCAGTTTCT